>NZ_JAQKGP010000029.1:0-64990 GCF_027956525.1 Agrobacterium sp. ST15.13.013 | reverse complement strand
GCCTTTTGTCATTCAAGGCAAAGATTTAAAGGCAATAAAAATGGCGTACAAAATCAGGTGCGCCCCTTAAAGGAGATAAATTGCTCCGCAATTTACTCCGCCAGAGTTCCGTCGTCGCTAAAGCAACGACGCAGACGCGACATTCGGCTTCGCCGAATGCGCGGGTAACGCGGGGTGGAGCAGCCCGGTAGCTCGTCAGGCTCATAACCTGAAGGCCGCAGGTTCAAATCCTGCCCCCGCAACCAAATATCAAAACAAAACCCCGTCGCAATCGCGACGGGGTTTTTTGTGTTTCGGGACTTATGAAATTGGGCCGTCAGGGAAAAACTAGGCCGCTGATCACAAAGCCAATCCCACAATCTACTTCCATGAACAAAGCCATCTTCGCCATTGCCATCGATCCCAAAACCGTGATGATGCACAATCTTTCCACTTCGGACAAAAACCGCCGTGACCGCTGATCCCTTGCATATCCTCAAGACCGTCTATGGCTACGATGCGTTTCGCGGAAGGCAGGCAGACATCATTCGGCATGTAATGGCGGGAAACAATGCCTTCGTTTTGATGCCGACCGGCGGCGGGAAGTCGCCTTGTTACCAGATCCCTGCGCTTGCTCGTAATGGCATGGGATTGATCGTTTCGCCGCTCATCGCACTGATGGTCGATCAGGTCGCTGCCCTGCGTCAGGCCGGGGTGCGGGCCGAAGCCCTCAATTCCGATCTTTCCCCGGAAGAGCGGCGCGCGCTATGGCGGGACATGCGGGCCGGCAAGGTCGATATTCTTTATGCCGCGCCGGAAACCCTGCTCAAGCCGGATGTACTCGATGCGTTGCAATCCATCGACCTGTCGTTGATCGCCATCGACGAGGCCCATTGCCTGTCGCAATGGGGGCATGATTTCCGGCCGCCCTACCGCCAGCTCGACGCGCTGATCGAGCGTTTTCCCGATACGCCGCGCATGGCGCTGACGGCGACGGCCGACGAACCCACGCGCGCCGAAATTCTCGGTCACCTGGGGATTGAAGAACACGATGCCTTCATTGCTGGGTTCGACCGGCCTAATATCCGCTATGCGATCATGGAAAAGGACAATCCGCGTGCGCAGCTGAAGCGCTTTTTGAAGGATCGCGACGGTGAGAGCGGTATCGTCTATTGCCTTTCCAAACGCAAGGTGGACGAAACGGCGGCATGGCTGCGGGAGGAGGGGCGCGATGCGTTGCCCTATCACGCCGGCATGGACAAGGCCGCCCGTGAGGAAAACCAGACCCGTTTCCAGCACGGCGAGGCGGTCATCATCGTCGCGACCGTCGCTTTCGGCATGGGTATAGACAAGCCGGATGTGCGCTTCGTGGTGCATGTCGACCTGCCCGGCAGTATCGAGGCCTATTATCAGGAAACAGGCCGAGCCGGTCGTGATGGTTTGCCGTCGGACGTGCTCATGCTCTATGGCTATGAAGATATTGCCCTGCGCAATCGTTTCATCGAAGAATCTGATGCCGCGGACCAACGCAAATATATGGAGCGCCAGAAGCTCGATGCGCTGCTCGGCCTCGCAGAAACGGCCAGTTGCCGCCGGCAGGTTCTGCTCTCCTATTTCGGCGACCGGTGCGAGCCCTGCGGCAATTGCGATACCTGCGCCGAGCCGCCGGACCTGTTTGACGGGGCCATCGCCGCGCAGAAACTTCTGTCCTGTATTTATCGCACGGGTGAACGTTTTGGCCAGGCCTATGTCATCCGCGTATTGCTGGGTGTCGAGGACGAGCGGATTTCCCGCTTCGGCCATGACCGCATTACCACCTACGGGATAGGGAAGGAGCACGACAACCGCACGTGGCGCGCCATCCTGCGTCAGCTGGTTGCGTTACGCATGATTGAAGTGGATCTGTCCGGACATGGCGGCCTGTCCATCTCCGAGGATGGACGGCGGTTCCTGCGTGAAAAACCGGCATTAATGCTGAGGATACCATCCGCTCCCCGTTCCGCACGGCAGCAGACGCCGCGCAACACGGTATCGACGGTCTTGCCGGAATCCGATCGCAGCCTTTTTGAGGCGCTGCGTGCCAAGCGTATGGAGATCGCCCGGGCACAGAACGTTCCGCCCTATGTGATTTTCCACGACAAGACCCTCATGGAACTCGCGGCGATAAAACCGGCCTCGGCGAAGGAAATGGCTGAGATTCCCGGCGTCGGGGACACCAAGCTGGAACGATACGGGCCTGCCTTTCTGGCGGCGATCATGCAGCACGCCGCTGGCGAGTGACCTGAAGATATCCAAATTGATAGCCTATTCATGAAATCACAGAGCGCTGCGAAGGCTCAGCCGGTCGTGTCCTTGAACAGAACGTTCTGATCGATGAGATAGCGCGAAAATAGGGGCAAGCTGGCGCCGCCGATTGCCCGCGCCTGGCTACCGACCGCGCCTTCGATGATGTCAGGCACCGTGACGCCCTGCAGATCGTGGTGTTTAAGGGCAAGGCGGGTGGCGGCGACGATCCTTGTTCTGACCCAGTCGGGAAAACCGCCATCGATGATGACGCTTGAAAAATCGATGATGGAGGCTGCGGCAATGACGGCCTGCGCCAGCGCCGCGGCGGTTTTCCTGATCCAGCTTTCCAGCGGTTCGCCGAAATCGATCCACTCGTCCGGGGAAAACCACAGGGGTCGCGGATCGATGCCCTTTTCGCGCAACATGTTTTCCAGAACGAAGATCGACGCGATTTTCAGAAGCTGGACGGTATTGCCGTCCTGCCCCTGCACCGGCAGGGGGCCGATGGCGCCGGCCGTTCCCGTCTTTCCGGAAAACAGCGCCGAATTCAAAACGACGCCGCCGCCTATGAAAGAGCCGATGAAGACGTAAAGAAAATCCGGATAGTGCTGGCCTGCACCAAAAACCAGTTCGGCGCCGCAGGCGCTAGTGGCGTCGTTCTGCAGAAAAACCGGATAGCTGACGTTTTCAGCAATTTCCGACCGGATATCGACGCCCCGCCACCGCTCCATTTCAATCTGCGGTGCACCCACTTCCTGCGCCCAGTTCCACAATTCAAATGGAGCGGCGACGCCGACGCCGGCAATTTTCTCCCGCTCCGCAGGGGAAAGCTTCGATTCGAGTTCCGTTATGCCGTCGATCACGAACGGCAATATCCATTCCGGCAGGGGGTAGGGGTAGGTTCTGCGCAGCTTGAGCCTGATCCGGCCGACAAAATCCATCAGCACGAGATCGACGCTGCGTCGGCCGATCTTCACACCGAAAGAAAAAACGGCGTCGGGATTAAGCCGCATCGGCGTCGATGGCTGGCCGACTTTGCCGCGCAGTCTTTCACCGCGAATGAGAAGCCCGTCCTTTTCAAGTGAGCGCATGATAACCGAGACGGTCTGTGCTGAAAGGCCGCAAAGTCTTGATATCTCAGCTTTTGACAGTCCGCCGTGGCGACGAACGAGAGACAGCACGAGCCGCTCATTATAAGCGCGCACGCCGACCTGGTTGGCGCCGCCGCTTATATCCATGGTGGTGGGCGCCGCCGGGGGCGCCGTCTCGACAGATTGTCTCATAATGTCATCCTCCCGCCCGCAATATCCGCCGCGACCGATACAGCAGGCTTTATGGCAATCGTGCTATCGCAACGTTAAACGACGTGGCGATATTCCTCCCTGCCGCATATTAGAATGCCATAGGGAATTAATAATTCAATCGGATTTATTTATTGACAGGCGTTTCCTTTGGTGGTTCCATCTGAGCCAACGGTCGTCGATCTCGGAGGAGACGGGATCGTCGGGTAACCGTCACGGTGCTCAAATATCCATTGGGAGGATCTCATGAAGACCACTGTTTCCGCTCTTCTGGGCGCGCTTGCGCTTGGCGTTTCTTTCGCGTCCGTTGCGTCTGCGGCCGATACCTCGGTTTGCCTCATCACCAAAACCGATACCAATCCCTTTTTCGTCAAGATGAAAGAAGGCGCGACCGCCAAGGCCAAGGAACTTGGCGTGACGCTGAAATCCTATGCCGGGAAGATCGATGGCGATTCCGAAAGCCAGGTGGCCGCCATCGAAACCTGCATTGCCGATGGTGCCAAGGGTATCCTGATTACCGCATCGGATACCAAGGGCATCGTTCCAGCAGTACAGAAGGCGCGTGATGCCGGCCTTCTGGTCATTGCCCTCGATACGCCACTCGAACCCGTTGATGCTGCCGATTCCACCTTCGCCACCGACAATCTTCTTGCCGGTGAACTGATCGGCAAATGGGCTGCCGGTACGCTTGGCGACAAGGCCAAGGATGCGAAAATCGCCTTCCTCAACCTCACCCCCTCCCAGCCGACAGTGGACGTGCTGCGCAACCAGGGCTTCATGAAGGGCTTTGGCATCGACGTGAAGGACATCAACAAGATCGGCGACGAGGACGATCCGCGCATCGTTGGCCATGACGTCACCAATGGTAACGAAGAAGGCGGCCGCGCTGCGATGGAAAATCTGCTGCAGAAGGATCCGACTATCAATGTCGTCCACACCATCAACGAGCCCGCAGCAGCCGGTGCTTATGAGGCGCTGAAAGCGGTCGGCCGTGAAAAGGATGTTCTGATCGTTTCTGTCGACGGCGGTTGCCCGGGCGTCAAGAACGTGGCGGAAGGCGTGATCGGGGCGACCTCGCAGCAATACCCGCTGCTGATGGCGGCTCTCGGCGTCGAAGCCGTCAAGAAGTTTGCCGACACGGGTGAAAAGCCGAAGCCGACCGAAGGCAAGAACTTCGTCGATACCGGCGTGACGCTGGTGACCGACAAGCCGGTCAAGGGCCTCGATTCGATCGATACGAAGGAAGGTCTCAACAAGTGCTGGGGCTGATGCCTCGCCGTTGAAACCCGCGGGGGCATTCGTGCCCCCGCCCTTGGACCGAATGAATATCAGGCACGATCCGGGGGATCGGACAAAGGAACAAACGAGCGCGTCACGCGTCCTGCGGGGATGATAAGGGCCGCTTCACAACACTTTGAAATCTACGCGTCATTCTCTTTGGAGATAGGACCCCGGCGTCAGGGCGGGCGCGATAGAGCGATCGGGAGGAAAATCCATGAGCGATCAACCGGTGCGGCCTCAGCCGCATAATGAATTTGAAAAGGTGCTTTCGGGAAGTTCGACGCAGGTCGCCGCTTTCGATACGCACGACAAGAGTGTGCTGGAAAAACTGCAGCACTTTCTCCATTCCAGCCCGGCGGCCGTTCCGCTTATCGTTTTGGTGCTGTCGCTGATAGTTTTCGGCCTGCTTCTCGGCGGCAAGTTTTTCTCGGCCTTCACGCTGACCCTTATTCTGCAGCAGGTCGCCATCGTCGGTATTGTCGGCGCGGCGCAGTCGCTGGTCATCCTGACGGCGGGCATCGATCTGTCGGTTGGCGCGATCATGGTCCTGTCCTCCGTCATCATGGGGCAGTTCACCTTCCGTTACGGCTTGCCGGCGGAACTCGCCATTCTCTGTGGCCTTGCCGTCGGCGCATTTTGCGGTTTCATCAACGGTATTCTGGTGTCGCGCATGCGGCTGCCTCCCTTCATCGTCACGCTCGGCATGTGGCAGATCGTGCTGGCCACCAATTTTCTCTACTCCGCCAACGAAACAATCCGCGCCCAGGACATTGCCCAGCAAGCGCCTATCCTGCAATTTTTCGGTAGCAGCGTCCGCTTCGGCAGTGCGGTCTTCACCTATGGCGTCATCGCCATGGTCCTGCTCGTCGCCCTGCTTTGGTACGTGCTGAATCGCACCGCCTGGGGTCGCCATCTTTATGCGGTGGGTGACGATCCGGATGCCGCCGAACTTGCCGGTGTCAACGTAAAGCGCATGCTGACGACCGTTTACACCCTGTCCGGCCTCATATGCGCCTTTGCCGGCTGGGCCTTGATCGGGCGCATCGGCTCGGTTTCACCGACGGCTGGCCAATTCGCCAATATCGAATCCATCACTGCGGTGGTTATCGGCGGCCTTTCGCTGTTCGGCGGGCGCGGCTCGATTATGGGTATGATTTTCGGTGCGTTGATCGTCGGCGTCTTTTCGCTCGGCCTCCGGCTTATCGGAACAGATCCGCAATGGACCTATCTCTTGATCGGCGTCCTCATCATCATGGCTGTAGCAATCGACCAGTGGATCAGAAAGGTAGCAGGCTGATGGCAAAAGAACCCATTCTCACAGCACGCAGTCTCGTCAAGCGCTATGGTCGTGTGACCGCCCTCGACCATGCCGATTTCGATCTCTATCCCGGAGAAATCCTGGCCGTGATCGGCGACAACGGCGCCGGCAAATCCTCTCTCATCAAGGCGATTTCCGGTGCCGTGACACCCGATGAAGGGGAGATCAGACTAGAAGGCCAGCCCGTCCAGTTCCGCTCGCCAATCGAGGCGCGAAAGGCCGGCATCGAGACGGTCTATCAGAACCTCGCGCTTTCGCCGGCGCTTTCCATAGCCGACAATATGTTTCTCGGGCGGGAAATCCGTAAATCCGGCATTCAGGGCAGTTTGTTCCGGGCGCTGGACCGCCCGGCCATGGAAAAATTCGCCCGCGAGAAACTGTCGGAACTCGGCCTGATGACGATTCAGAACATCAATCAGGCGGTGGAAACCCTTTCCGGCGGTCAGCGTCAGGGTGTGGCGGTGGCGCGTGCGGCAGCCTTTGGCTCCAAGGTCGTCATCCTCGACGAACCGACGGCGGCACTTGGTGTCAAGGAAAGCCGACGTGTTCTGGAGCTTATCCTCGACGTGCGCTCCCGCGGCCTGCCGATCGTCCTGATCTCGCATAACATGCCGCATGTCTTCGAGGTCGCGGATCGCATCCATATCCACCGGCTGGGCAAGCGCCTGTGCGTCATCAATCCGAAGGACTATTCGATGTCGGATGCCGTCGCCTTCATGACCGGTGCCAAGGAAGCGCCGAAGGAAACGCTTGCCGCATGACGCTGAAGCTTGAAACGATCGCCGAGGATGTTCTTCGGCGGGCAGAAGGTAAATCCCGTTTTATCGTCGCCATTGCCGGTCCCCCTGGGGCCGGCAAATCCACGCTGGCAGATGCGCTTTGTGATGCTTTGCTCGCACGAGGCGAAACGGCCGCCGTCCTGCCCATGGACGGCTTCCATATGGACAATGGCATTCTTGAAGAACGGGGGCTGCTGCCGCGAAAGGGTGCGCCCGAAACATTCGACGTTCGCGGCTTCCTTGATATCGTCTCCGCCGTCCGCAAGGGCGGGCAGGAAGTTCTTGTCCCGGTTTTCGACCGCTCCCGCGAAATCGCCATTGCCTCGGCCCGAGCGATTGCGCCGGACACGCGCCTGATCCTTGCCGAAGGCAATTATCTGCTGCTCAATGAGGCGCCCTGGACCGTGCTTTCCGAGAGTTTCGATCTCACCATCTTCGTGGGTCCATCCGTGGCGGTGCTTGAAGAGAGGCTGCGAAACAGATGGGAGGGCTATGGCCTCGATGCCGCTCAAATCCACGCCAAACTGTTCGAAAACGATCTTCCCAACGGAAAAAGGGTGATCGAAAACGCCCGTCCCGCCGATATTCGCATCGATATCTGGGAATAGATTAACGCTTTTCTCTCTTTGAGCGACGGCACGCATGTGCTGTTAAGCCATTGTTAACCATGTGTTGAATCTTTTTGATCCACAGGGTAGGGCTTTCCTGTGTCTATTCATTGACGCAAAAAAATCCTCATATACTATATGTGGTGTTCGAGGTTCTTCCGATTCGCAAGGATTGGGAGCTAAGACGGGAATTCGGTGCGTGACGCCATCAGGGCGAAGCAAGGCCGAAACTGCCCCCGCAACTGTAAGCGGCGAGCATCGTTCCGATTTGGGTCACTGGAGCTTAGCGCACCGGGAAGGCTGGAATAGATGTTGTGACCCGCAAGTCAGGAGACCTGCCTTGAGCGCAAACGTCCACGGGCGGGGTGTCCGGAGGAAGGTGTCTGACGCAAATGATTTGCGTGCGCCCTTTTCTGCCCCCTCCAGAACAAGCTTCGGGGTGAAGTCATGCCAGTGCATTTGTTTGAGTTGCTGCGCTCGTCGGCGTAGACAGTGATTTTACGCGGCTAAAAGCTGCGCATGCCCACCCTAATGAAAGATCCATCGCCGCCCGATTGTGATTGCAATCGGCAATGTTGAGCCGTGTCCGAAACCGGCTTCGAGAGAGGAAATTATGACCGTCACCGTTTACAGCAAGCCGGCCTGCGTCCAATGCACTGCCACTTACCGCGCCCTCGACCGCATCGGCGTTCCCTATGAGATCATCGATATTTCCGAAGATGCTGACGCGCTCGATCATGTTCGTGGCCTCGGTTACATGCAGGTTCCGGTGGTCGTTGCCGGCGAACGCCATTGGGCGGGTTTCCGGCCGGATATGATCGGCGCGATCAGCTGAGGCGGCAGGGCGATGGGCCTGATCGTCTATTATTCCAGCCGTTCTGAAAACACCCATCGTTTCCTTCTGAAACTGGGACGGCGATTGTTTCGCCTGCCGCTTGGCGTTGAGGAAGATGTTCCCCACGTGTCCGAGCCCTATGTGCTCGTCACCCCCACCTATGGGGGTGGCGGTACAAAAGGGGCCGTGCCGAAACCGGTCATCCGGTTTTTGAACGAGCCCTCCAACCGAAATCTCATTCGCGGCGTCATCGCGGCGGGCAACACGAATTTTGGCGCAGCTTTCGCATCCGCCGGAGATATCGTCTCGCGTAAATGCGCTGTGCCGTTTCTCTATCGTTTCGAGCTTCTCGGCACGGAAGAAGATGTCGCCAACGTCAAACATGGATTGGAACGATTTTGGACACGCTGACCTCAAGCGCGCTGCGCAAGGATGCCAAACAGCCCGTAGCCGCAAGCCAGAAACCGGTTGATGCGGCTCTGGACTACCACGCGCTGAACGCGATGTTGAACCTTTATGACGAGAACGGGAAAATCCAGCTCGACAAGGATCGCCTGGCTGCCCGGCAATATTTTCTCCAGCACGTCAACCAGAACACTGTGTTTTTCCATAATCTCAGGGAAAAGCTCGATTATCTGGTGGCGGAAGGATATTACGAGCAGGAGGTACTGGACCAGTACTCCTTCAATTTCGTTCGCGACCTCTATGACGAAGCCTATGCCCGGAAATTCCGCTTTCCGACATTTCTTGGGGCGTTCAAATATTATACCTCCTACACGCTGAAGACTTTCGACGGAAAACGTTACCTCGAGCGTTACGAGGATCGCGTCTGCATGGTGGCGCTGGCCCTTGCGCGCGGTGATGAGCAGCTTGCCCGCAATCTGGTCGATGAGATCATTTCCGGCCGCTTCCAGCCGGCAACCCCAACATTCCTCAACGCCGGCAAGAAGAGCCGCGGCGAGCTGGTCTCGTGTTTTCTGCTGCGTGTGGAAGACAATATGGAAAGCATCGGCCGCTCCATCAATTCGGCGTTGCAGCTTTCCAAGCGCGGCGGCGGCGTGGCCCTGTCCTTGACCAATATTCGCGAAGCCGGCGCGCCGATCAAGCAGATCGAAAACCAGTCATCCGGCGTCATTCCCGTGATGAAGCTGCTGGAAGACAGCTTTTCCTATGCCAACCAGCTTGGCGCGCGCCAGGGTGCCGGCGCGGTCTATCTGCACGCCCACCACCCGGATATCATGCGCTTCCTCGACACCAAGCGCGAAAATGCCGACGAGAAAATCCGCATCAAGACGCTGTCGCTCGGCGTGGTGATCCCCGATATCACCTTCGAACTCGCCCGCAATAATGAGGATATGTATCTGTTTTCGCCCTATGATGTGGAGCGGATCTATGGCGTGCCTTTCACCGAAATCTCGGTCACCGAAAAATACCATGAAATGGTAGCCGACAGCCGCATCCGTAAGAAGAAGATCAAGGCGCGCGAATTCTTTCAGGTGATCGCCGAAATCCAGTTCGAGAGCGGTTACCCCTACATCATGTTCGAAGATACGGTGAACCGCGCCAATCCGATTGCCGGCCGTATCAGCATGAGCAATCTCTGCTCGGAAATCCTGCAGGTCAGCGAAGCCAGCGAGTTCAACGCCGATCTCTCCTATAGCCAAATGGGCAAGGATATTTCCTGCAATCTCGGCTCGCTCAACATTGCTGCGGCAATGGATTCGGCCGATTTCGGCAAGACCATCGAGACCTCCATCCGGGCGCTGACGGCGGTATCGGATATGAGCCACATTTCCTCCGTTCCCTCGGTGGAAAAGGGCAATGATGCGAGCCACGCTATCGGCCTCGGCCAGATGAACCTGCACGGTTATCTGGCGCGCGAACGCATCTTTTATGGCTCCGAAGAAGGCGTCGATTTCACCAATATCTACTTCTATACCGTCACCTATCACGCCATCCGTGCCAGCAATCGGCTGGCCGTAGAACGGGGCCAGAGCTTCAAGGGCTTTGAGAACTCCAAATATGCCTCGGGCGACTATTTCGACAAATATACCGAAAAGGAATGGCTGCCCGCGACGGAAAAGGTCCGTGAGCTCTTCGAAAAGGCCGGCATTGCCATTCCGACACAGGACGACTGGAAGGCACTGAAGCAGAACGTGATGGCATCAGGTCTCTATAACCAGAACCTGCAGGCCGTACCGCCAACGGGTTCGATCTCCTATATCAACCACTCCACATCCTCCATTCATCCGATTGTCTCGAAGATCGAAATCCGCAAAGAGGGCAAGATCGGCCGCGTTTATTATCCGGCTTCCTATCTCTCGAACGACAATCTTGAATATTATCAGGATGCCTATGAGATCGGCCCGGAAAAGATCATCGACACCTATGCGGCGGCCACCCAGCATGTCGATCAGGGCCTGTCGCTGACGCTGTTCTTCCGCGATACGGCCACGACGCGCGATATCAACCGGGCGCAGATCTACGCCTGGAAGAAGGGCATCAAGACCATCTACTACATTCGGTTGCGCCAGATGGCGCTGGAAGGCACGCAGGTTCAGGGCTGCGTTTCCTGCACGCTCTGATTTGAGGGACAAAAGAATGAATATCGCCGTAAAACCCGCGTCCCGCATCCGCGCGGTCAACTGGAACCGCATTGAGGACGACAAGGACCTTGAAGTCTGGAACCGCCTGACCTCGAATTTCTGGCTACCGGAAAAGGTGCCGCTCTCCAACGATATCCCCTCCTGGGGGACGTTGAAGCCGGAAGAGCAGAAACTGACGATCCGTGTCTTCACCGGGCTGACATTGCTCGACACCATCCAGAACGGCGTCGGCGCCGTGCGCCTGATGCCGGATTCGGCGACGCCGCATGAGGAGGCCGTGCTTTCGAATATCTCCTTCATGGAGGCGGTGCACGCCCGTTCCTATTCGTCGATTTTCTCGACTCTGTGCTCCACGCCTGACGTTGACGACGCCTATCGCTGGTCGGAGGAAAACGAGTTTCTGCAACGCAAGTCCGCGATCATCATGCGGGAATATGACAACGGCGATCCGCTGAAGAAAAAGATCGCCAGCGTCTTTCTGGAAAGCTTCCTGTTCTATTCCGGCTTCTACCTGCCGATGTTCTGGTCAAGCCGTGCCAAACTCACCAACACGGCAGACCTCATCCGCCTCATCATCCGCGATGAGGCCGTGCACGGCTATTATATCGGTTACAAGTTCCAGCGGGCGCTGGACCGCCTTGGCGAGACGCAAAGGCAAGAGATCAAGGACTTCGCTTTTGATCTCCTGCTCGAGCTTTACGACAACGAGGCGAAATATACCGAGGATCTCTATGACGGTGTCGGCCTGACGGAAGACGTCAAGCAGTTCCTGCATTACAACGCCAACAAGGCCCTGATGAATCTGGGTTATGAAGCGCTGTTTCCCGCCGAGGCCTGCCGGGTCAATCCGGCGATCCTTTCGGCGCTCTCGCCCAATGCCGATGAAAATCACGACTTCTTCTCAGGCTCCGGTTCGTCCTATGTCATCGGCAAGGCGGTCGCCACCGAGGATGAAGACTGGGATTTCTGAAGCCGGAACTGTCAGCACGAGCCCGCACACTATTGCGGGTTCACCACCTGGCTCGCAAGCCGGAAGGGGCTGGAGACGGTTGCGCCGATTGCATCGAACACGAAGGCGCCGGCGCGACCGAGGCCGTTTTGTCCATTGCTGTTGCGGCTCGTCTCCAGTTGCGGCACGAGCGACGCCAGTGCGGCATAGCGGTCATGATTGAGCGGGTCCGAGGCTTTCAGGTTGGAAATATCCACGAACTGGACACCTTCCTTCAACGCCGCGTCCTGCACCTTGGGATCGGTGACATCAAGTGCGCCAATCCGTGTCACGTCCGCACCCAGGATGGACGAAGCCTTGAGGGCGCGGTCATCCTTGGAGACCAGGACCGTGAGCGGCGGATTGAGCCTTCCGACCACCTCGATCTGCTTGCGGAAAACATCGGCATCGATATCGGGTGCGGCCAGCACCACCTGCAGCTTGGCGATAACGTCATTTCGGCCCTCGAAGCGCAGCTGTCGCAGCGCCTCCATGACCAGCCAGCCGCCCATGCTGTGACCGAAGACGAAGATGTTCTTGCGTGGAGACTGGCGCGTAAGATCGGTCAGCAGATTGGCAAGGGCATCGCGCGAATAAGTCGCCGATTCTTTGTCCGCCACATAGCCTGTGACATTGGCCTGCGATGGCCAGGAAAAAACCAACGGTACGCCATCGAGATTGGCATCGGCAGCCATCTGCGCTGCGCGGAAAAGTGCCTCCTGATAGCTGTAGTTATAACCGTGCACAAAAAGCGCGATCTGCTTGCGGGATCGCGTAATATCGCCGAGGTCGCTGTTGAAACTCGCCCTATCCAGCATCTGCGCCTGTGTGACGACGAAATCCTTCTTGGCATCCGGTTTTCCAGTCGACCATTCGATTTTTCCGCTCTTGTGGGTCGGTGGTATCGAAATATCGAAGCGGGCATAATTCGGCTCGGCCGCGCGAAGGGCGCTGAACCCCTTTTTTGCCTCTTCGCTTTTTTCACGCGTACTCGCCACATAGGCCGTAACGATTTTAGCGTCCTTCGCCCTTGTATTGACGGCTTGCAGCACATCCGCTCCCGGCCGTCCGGCGCAGGATGACAGAAGGCTGATCATAAGAACGAAAGAAAGAATGAGGCGCATGGACGGGTTACCGGTGACAACGAAAGTCCATAAATAGCTGCCCGCTAAAAAAGTTGCCACTACTGAATAATTCGCGTGGTTTTGACGCTCGTCGATGGGCTCGGGCATTCGCCACCTTGCCATCCGGCCAGCTTCGTTTTAGGCCGTAAAGATGACGAACAAGGTGTCGCTTTCCCGACTTAAACTCACGGACTTCCGCAACTATGCGGCCGCCGCACTTGTGCTTGATGGGCGCCACGTGGTGCTGACCGGTGACAACGGTTCCGGCAAGACCAACCTTCTGGAGGCGGTTTCGTTTCTTTCGCCGGGACGTGGCCTGCGCCGTGCCGTCCTGTCCGACGTCACCCGCGTGGGTGCAGAGGCAACCGGGTTTTCGATCTTCGCCGATGTCGAGGGCATGGATGGTGAGGTCGCGATCGGCACCGGGATCGAAGGTGATGGCGAGGTGGTATCGCGTCGCCTGCGGCTGAACGGCACGCCGGTGAAGTCCGTCGATGAATTGACCGACCATTTGCGGGTTCTGTGGCTGACGCCTGCCATGGATGGCCTCTTTACCGGTTCGTCATCGGACCGCCGGCGTTTTCTCGACCGGCTGGTCCTGTCGCTCGATCCGGGTCACGGCCGGCGCGCAAGCGATTTCGAAAAGGCCATGCGTGGCCGCAACCGCCTGCTTTCGGAAGGCCGTTTTGATCCGGTCTGGCTGGATGGCATTGAAAAACAGATGGCGGAACTCGGCATCTCCATGGCGGTCGCCCGTTATGAAATGCTCGGCCTGCTGAAGACCCTGATCGAAGGAAGGGCTGGCAATGCAGCCTTCCCATCCGCGGCGCTGTCGCTTGCCGGCTTTATGGATGACAGGCTCAACCGTCCGGCTGTCGATCTGGAAGACGAATATGGTCTTATGCTGCGGGACGGCAGGTATCGGGACGCGGCCGCAGGCCGCACGCTGGAGGGGCCGCACCGTGTCGATCTTTTCGTGCGCCACGCGGAAAAGGACATGGAAGCCGAACGCTGTTCGACCGGAGAGCAAAAAGCGTTGTTGGTGGGGCTGGTGCTTGCCCATGCGCAACTGACAGCCAATATGACCGGTTATGCGCCGGTTCTATTGCTGGACGAAATTGCCGCCCATCTGGACGAGGGCAGGCGGGCCGCCCTGTTCGATCTCATCCACGCGCTGGGCGGTCAGAGTTTCATGACCGGAACGGATGCGGCCATGTTCTCCGCTCTCGGCGAGCGGGCACAGTTCTTTAATGTCTCCCATGGGGGCATCACGGCATGACGGCAGAGAAATGGAGTACGGCATGGACCCGCTGAGCCCGGAAGAAATCGAACGTTACAAGCGGCACATTCTGCTGCCGGAAATCGGTGGCACCGGGCAGCAACGGCTGAAGGCGGCACGGGTGCTGGTAATAGGCGCCGGCGGCCTCGGCGCTCCCGTCCTTCAATATCTTGCCGCCGCCGGTGTCGGCACGCTCGGCATGATCGATGATGATGTGGTCTCCCTCTCCAATCTCCAGCGGCAGGTGATCCATGACACCGGCACCATTGGCGAGTTGAAAACGGAAAGTGCCCGCCAGACTATCGCCCGGCTCAATCCGCATGTCCGCACGCTTATGTATGAAGAACGTTTCTCGCAGGTCTGGGCGCATGACCATCTGCAATCCTTCGATCTCCTTATAGACGGCTCGGATAATTTCGATACGCGTTATACGGCCGCCGATGCCGCGGAGGCTGCGAAAAGACCATTGGTAACGGGAGCTGTCGGCCGTTTTGATGGTTCGGTGACGGTGCTGAAACCCTATGGGACAAATACCGAGGGCGCTCGGCTGCCCGGCTATCGTGACCTGTTTCCGGAACCGCCGCCGCAGGGCCTCATTCCCAGTTGCGCGGAAACAGGCATTGTCGGCGCGCTGACGGGGGTTATCGGTACGCTTATGGCCATGGAGGCGATCAAGGTTATCACCGGTGCCGGAGAGCCGTTGATCGGTCGCCTGCTCCTCTATGACGCCCTGTCGGCCCGTTTCGAAACCGTGCGATACAAGCGGCGTCCAGGAGGGAAAAAACCATGACGGAGATTGTCAGGATCGGGGAGGAGTTCGATCGCTGGCAGGAATTGCTGGCGCTTATCGTGTCCTCCTTCGCTTATATGGATGGCGTCATCGACCCGCCGTCTTCGGCTCATCGCCTGACGCTGGAAAATCTTGCCGAGAAGGCGAGGGCGGAGATCGCTTTCGTGGCGCTTGATGGCGATGAGATTGTCGGTTGCCTATTTTGCCGACCGGAGCCGCCGGCCTGTCTTTATGTCGGCAAACTCTGTGTTTCCCCCAAAGCGCAGGGAAAGGGTATAGGCGGGATGCTGCTGGAGCAGGCCGAAGCGCTCGCCCGCGAATTGGCGTTACCGGCGCTGCGGCTGGAAACTCGCATCGAGCTTATCGCTAATCATACCAAATTCGCCGCCTGGGGTTTCGTCAAGACCGCCGAAAACGCCCATGCCGGCTATAATCGCACGACCTCGATCGAAATGACCAAATTCATCGGCTGAACCGGCTCAGTTCCGCCCCGGCAGCACCCGGTTCGGCGGACGGTGGCCGTCGAATAGCGTGCGGATGTTGATGATGACCTTATCACCCATCTCGATACGGCCCTCGATTGTTGCAGAGCCCATATGCGGAAGCAGCACGACCTTGCCTTCCTTGGCCAGCTTGATGAGCTTGGGGTTTACGGCAGGCTCGTTCTCATAGACATCGAGACCGGCGCCTGCGATCTTGTCTTCGCGCAGGCACTGGATCATCGCCGCCTCGTCGATAATATCGCCGCGCGCGGTATTGACGATGTAGCTGGTGGGCTGCATCAGGGCCAGCCGCCGGGCCGAGATCAGGTGATAGGTCGCGGGCGTCGAGGGGCAATTGACGGAGACGATATCCACCCGCGCCAGCATCTGGTCGAGACTGTCCCAATAGGTCGCTTCAAGCTCTGCTTCCGTTGCCGGATTGACGCGTTTGCGATTGTGATAATGAATGGAGAGGCCAAAGGCCTTGGCGCGCCGTGCCACCGCCGTTCCGATGCGGCCCATCCCGACAATGCCGATGCGCTTGCCGGAAATGCGCCGTCCCAGCATCCATGTCGGCGACCAGCCGAGCCACTCGTCCGCGCCATTGGCAAGCACCCGCGTGCCTTCGATCATGCGGCGCGGCACGGCGAGCACGAGAGCCATGGTGATGTCGGCGCTGTCCTCAGTCAGCACATTGGGCGTGTTGGTGACGGTAATGCCCTTTCGGGCCGCGGCATCCACATCCACATGGTCGATACCGTTGGAGAAGCTGGCGATGAGTTTCAGTTGCGGTCCTGCCTGCTCAATCATCGCTGCGGTGATGCGGTCGGTAACGGTGGGCACGAGCACGTCTACCCTTTGCATGGCGGCGACAAGCTCTGTCTCGCTGCGCGGCGTATCGTCTATATTCAGTTCGGCATCGAAGAGTTCGCGCATTCTGGTTTCGACGACGTCAGGCAATTTGCGGGTTATATAGACTGTCGGTCTCTTCTTGTGGGTCATCGTTTGCCGCTGCCTTGTTCAGAAGTCATTAACCAGAAAGAGCGATAATTTCTTTCAATCAGGGCGTTTCTACCAGACCCACCGGCGAAGACAAACAAAACTCGCTGAAGCTTGAGGCATGTGGAAACGAGCCTCCTTAAATATCATCCGGTTTGCAGAAGGCGGGAAACGGAAATGGGCATGCGCAGTGTGGTTTCTATCGTTTGCATTGCATTGTCTTTGGGCCTCTTCGGTGCGGCAACCGAAGTCATGGCGCAGGGCGCCGCCAAAGGCGCGAGCGGCCTGCCGCTGCCGCGTTTTGTCAGCCTGAAATCAAAGCGCGTCAATATGCGCATCGGCCCGAGTACGGATTATGCCGTGTCCTGGATGTATTTGAAATCGGGAATGCCGGTCGAAATCATCCAGGAATATGAAAACTGGCGGCGCATCCGCGATGCCGATGGTACGGAAGGCTGGGTCAATCAGGCCCTGCTCTCCGGTGAGCGAACGGCCGTTGCGGCCCCGTGGATGCGTGGCAAGGGCAAGGAAGTTTACGTGAACATGCGCCGCGAGGCGCAGTCGGGCGCTGCCGTTGTGGCGCGGCTTGAGCCGGGCGTCGTCTTCAGGATCGGCGAATGCAATGGCGACTGGTGCCGCGCCGAGGCCGGTCAGGCCTCGGGCTGGGTTTCGCAAGGTGAAATCTGGGGTGCTTACCCGGGCGAAGCCTTTAAATAAGGCCGTGCTTTTCGCCAAGCGCCTTGAGCGATGACATCGGGCGCGGGCCGATCTGCTGAATGACGGCGGCAGCCGCAAGGCAGCCAAGCTTGCCGCAATCTTCGAGCGAACGGTCCTGCGTATAGCCGAACAGGAAGCCTGCGGCGAAAAGATCGCCGGCGCCCGTCGTGTCGACAACGTCATGCACCGGATAGGCTTCAACCTTCACACGTTCCGTTCCGCGCAGGATGACGGCGCCTTCCTCGCTCATCGTCACCGCGGCGATCTTGCAGTCGGCGGCGATTCTGGTCAGTGCAAGCTCGAAGTCGTCGGTTTCGTAAAGCGAAAGCGCTTCCTGCTTGTTGGCGAAAACAATGTCCACCGTGCCGGAGCGCATCAGGTCCAGAAACTCGTCGCGATAGCGGCCGACGCAGAAGCTGTCGGAGAGAGTCATGGAGACTTCACGGCCATTCTCATGCGCAATGCGGGCGCATTCGCGAATGGCGTCCTTGGCACGCGGCGGGTCCCACAGGTAACCTTCGAAATAGGTAACCTTTGTCTCAGCCACCACATCTTCTTCCACGTCTTCCGGGCCGAGATCAACACAGGCGCCGAGATAGGTGTTCATCGAACGCTCGCCGTCTTCGGTCACGAAGATCATTGAGCGGGCGGTCGGCGGGAACGTGCCTTCCGGCTTGGTTTCGAAATAAACACCCTGTGCGCGGATATCGTGCTGGAAAATTTCCCCGAGCTGGTCTTCGGCCACCTTGCCGAAATAGGCGGCTCTGCCGCCGAAATTCGCCACGCCCGCCGCCGTGTTGCCAGCACTGCCGCCGGAGGCTTCAAGAGCCGGCCCCATCAGCGAATAAAGCAGCTCCGCCCGTTCCGCATCGATGAGGTTCATCGCGCCTTTGGTAATGGCATTGTCGTTGAGAAAGCGATCGTCGCAGCGGGAAATGATGTCGACGATGGCATTGCCGACAGTCAGTACGTCGAATTTCGTCATAGGCCCTATCCGTTTCGCACGGGGTGTGCGTATTTTTCGAAAGGTCTTAAACATTTCTGGCGGCAAGAAAAGCCCAAACAGAAAATATGCGGTTCCGCGCGAGGAGCGAAAACGCGTCATCTGCTTGTAATGTAGGTAGGTTATTTCATTTGTCAGAGCAAAAGGTGTGTGAATGCATACCGGAATGGAAGACATGATGGTCTTCTGGCTCAACCGTTATCTCCGCCACGGATGTACTGGCGGCATATAACGGACATAAAAGGCGGGGGAGACCCCGCTTTTTCTTTTTTAGTAACGTTAGGCCTTGCGGATTTTACGGGCCAAGATGAGCTTTCTACCCAAAGCGGCTCAAGAGTTTTGTCTTTCTTGGGCGCCATGTGGAGAAAACAAAGAGTGGGAGCGTTTTCGCGATTCCATTCCCGTGGAAAACGCTCTAAAGCGGATTATCTCCCGCAAAAGCCGCGAAAGCTTTCCCTCCATGTCTGCCGTTGCCGCGAATGTCGCCCCGATTTTCATTCTCATCCTTATCGGGTGGCTCACCGTCAAGGCGGGTCTGTTCAGGGCCGATGCCGGCGATATTCTCAGTGACTTCGTGTTCAAGATCGCGGTGCCGACATTGATCTTCCGCACGCTTGCGGAAGCGAATTTTCACGGCGCATCGCCGTTCCGGCTCTGGATCACCTATTTCGCCGGCGTGACCGTCACCTGGACGGTCGGGCATATCGTCACCCGTTATGTCTTCAGGCAGGATATGCGCATTGCCGTCATTGCCGGCATTTCCTCAGCATTTGCGAACAATATCTTCATCGGCCTGCCGTTGGTCGGACGCTCCGTCGGCGATGAGGGGCTGGTGGCTCTCTCCATCCTGCTCGCCATTCACCTGCCGGTGATGATGATCGCCGGCACGATCCTCATGGAAAACGCCACACACAAGGCGGTCGGCGGCGAAAGGCGCAGCATGGCTGCGGTGTTCAGGCAGGTGGGCCGCAATCTCATCACCAATCCGCTGGTGATCGGCCTTGTCATCGGGCTTTCGACCAATGTCTCCGGCGTCGCATTAACGCCCATTCTGAAAACCGTGGTCGATCAGATCGCGTCTATGGCGGGGCCGGCGGCGCTTATTTCGCTTGGCATGGCGCTGACCAAATACACCATTCGCGGCAATATGGGTATTGCCGTCACCATGACGGTGTTCAAGCTCCTGCTGCTGCCCGCCTGTGTGTGGGCAATGGGTCATGCGCTCGGTCTCAGCCGGGAATGGACGGCGGCGCTCGTGCTCACCTCGTCGGTGCCGACGGGAGTGAATGCCTGGCTTATCGCCAACCGCTTCGGCATCGGCCACAGCGTTGCCGCCTCCACCATCAGCATTTCCACAGCGACCGGCGTTCTTTCCGTGTCGCTATGGGCATGGCTGTTGAGCTGATTATTCCGCGGCCTTGATTATTTCTGGGCGCTCAGAATCTTGAAGCGGGCGTTGCGGCACACTTCAGTGCTGGTGCGGAATTCAGCCGCGAGCACCGGCTCATAGGGCATTCCGCGATTGGCGACCATCAGCAGCTTGCCGCCGCTGCGCAGCGCGCCGGCGGCAGCCTTGATGAAGGCCTGACCGAGGGCAGGTTCTGCTGCCTGTCCCGCCGCATGGAAAGGCGGGTTCATGATGATGAGGTCGTATTTTTCCTTCGGCGGCTCGTTTGCCAGATCCTGCCAGAAGAAGCGCGCCGTCAGCCGCGGATTGTTTTCGAGAAGATTGGTCTTTGCAAATTCCAGCGCGTTCCAGTCTGCTTCGAACAGATCGATACGGGCCGTGCGCGGCGATTTCTCGGCCAGCATGACGGAGAGGTAACCCCAGCCCGCGCCGAAATCGGCGGCGTTGCCGTCAAAATCGGTCGGCAGGCGCGATGCGAGCAGTTCCGAGCCGTCATCCACGCGGTCATGGGAAAACATGCCGGGGAGGGCGGTGAAGCGGCCTTCAACCGTTACCGGCCTCTGGGCGAGCTTCAATACGACGGCCGCAACATCGTCCGGTCGTTTGAACCAGAGCGCGACGCCATGGTATTTTGGTGTCGATTCCGCTTCGATGCCAAGTTTCGCCAACGTCTTGCGCAGCGTCACGATACCGTCTTCTTTCGATCCGGCTGCGACGATGAGGCCGCCGGCCTTTACGCGCGAAAGCGCTTCGGCGACGCGGTTTTCATTCTCGCCGCGATGTTTGCCGCAAAGCAGCAGAGCCACATCGTAATCTTCGCCCGAAATATCAGGAGTCACTTCTGCGCCTTGAGCCTGCAGAGCACGATAAAGCGGACGTAGATGTTGAACCGCGACGATCTCCGCGTCGAATCCATCCAGCCGCGGACCGGCTTCCGCTCCCAGAAACAGAACGCGTTCGCCCTCCTTCGGCATGGAAAGCATGTCCGAGGCAAAGGGGTGGAAAAGGGTTTTCACGGCGTCACGGCTCATGGGAGCATCCTCAAGGTCAAATAGAAAAAAGGCGCGGGCAAAACCCGCGCCTCGATAGGGTCTGGCGGGGCTGCCTTATTCGGCAGCGGCTTCGCCGTCTTCCTTCTTCTTGTCTGCAACGACTTCCTTGCCGGTCGCCTGGTCGACAACCTTCATGGACAGGCGAACCTTGCCGCGCTCGTCGAAGCCCATCAGCTTGACCCAGACCTTGTCGCCTTCCTTGACGACGTCGGAGGTCTTGGCAACACGCTCGGAAGCGAGCTGCGAGATGTGGACGAGGCCGTCACGCGCGCCGAAGAAGTTGACGAAAGCGCCGAAGTCAGCGGTCTTGACAACAGTGCCTTCATAGATGGCGCCGACTTCCGGTTCCGCAACGATCGAGTGGATCCACTTGCGGGCCGCTTCGATTTCCTTGCCGGAAGAAGAGGCGATCTTGACGGTGCCGTCGTCTTCGATGTTGATCTTCGCGCCGGTCTTTTCGACGATTTCGCGAATGACCTTGCCGCCGGAGCCGATGACTTCACGGATCTTGTCGACCGGAATGTTCATGACTTCGATGCGCGGTGCAAATTCGCCGAGCTGGCCGCGGCTCTCGGTGATGGCGTTGGCCATTTCGCCGAGAATGTGCTTGCGGCCACCCTGTGCCTGCTCGAGAGCGATCTTCATGATCTCTTCGGTGATACCGGCGATCTTGATGTCCATCTGAAGCGAGGTGATGCCGTCGGCCGTACCTGCGACCTTGAAGTCCATGTCGCCGAGGTGGTCTTCGTCACCGAGGATGTCGGAGAGAACCGCAAAGCGCTCGCCTTCGAGGATGAGGCCCATGGCGATACCGGCAACCGGCTTTGCCAGCGGAACGCCGGCGTCCATCAGTGCAAGCGAGGTGCCGCAAACGGTTGCCATCGACGAGGAGCCGTTGGACTCGGTGATTTCGGAAACAACGCGTAGCGTGTATGGGAACTGCTCTGCAGTCGGCAGCATCGGGCGGATAGCGCGCCATGCGAGCTTGCCGTGACCGATTTCGCGACGGCCCGGGGAACCCATGCGGCCTGTTTCGCCGACCGAGTAGGGCGGGAAGTTATAGTGCAGCAGGAAGCGTTCCTTGTACATGCCGGTGAGGCTGTCGACATACTGCTCGTCTTCGCCGGTGCCGAGGGTCGCAACAACGATCGCCTGGGTCTCGCCGCGGGTGAACAGCGCCGAACCGTGGGTACGCGGCAGCAGGCCAACTTCCGAAACGATCGGACGAACGGTCGACAGGTCGCGGCCGTCGATGCGGCTCTTGGTGTCCAGAACGTTCCAGCGAACGATCTTGGCCTGAAGGTGCTTGAAGACAGCGCCGATTTCTTCCGGCGTGTACTTGGCTTCGCCTTCTTCCGGCAGGAAGTGTGCCTTCACCTTGGCCTTGACGGCGTCGACGGCGGCGTAACGGGCGGCCTTTTCGGTGATCTTGTAGGCGGCGCGCAGTTCGGTTTCAGCAAGACCGAGCATTTCGTTTTCGAGAGCGGAAAAATCTTCCGGTTCGAATTCGCGCGGTTCCTTGGCGGCAACTTCGGCGAGCTTGATGATCGCGTCGATAACCGGCTGGAAGCCGCGATGACCGAACATGACGGCGCCGAGCATGATTTCTTCGTTGAGTTCCTTGGCCTCGGACTCAACCATCAAAACGGCGTCCTGCGTACCGGCAACGACGAGATCGAGAACAGACTCGTCCATTTCGTCCAGATGCGGGTTAAGGACATATTCACCGTTGATGTAGCCAACGCGCGCGCCGCCAACCGGGCCCATGAAGGGAACGCCAGAGAGCGTCAGCGCTGCGGAAGCCGCAACCATCGATAGGACGTCCGGATTGTTTTCCAGATCGTGCTGGATAACGGTGACGACGACCTGCGTGTCGTTCTTGTAGCCTTCAGGGAAGAGCGGGCGGATCGGGCGGTCGATCAGGCGCGAAACGAGGGTCTCGTTTTCGCTCGGGCGGCCTTCGCGCTTGAAGTAGCCGCCGGGGATCTTGCCGGCTGCGTAGGTCTTTTCCTGGTAGTTGACGGTGAGCGGGAAGAAGTCCTGGCCGGGCTTCGGAGACTTTGCGGAAACCACGGTCGCGAGAACCATCGTCTCGCCGTAGGTTGCGATGACGGCGCCGTCAGCCTGACGGGCAACCTTGCCGGTCTCGAGCTTCAGCGGGCGGCCTGCCCATTCGATTTCCACGGAGTGTTGATTGAACATATCTTGTCCTTGGTTGTGGCTGCCGCACCGGTATCGTGCCGGCGGTGGCAGCGCGGTGACGCAATCACGGGCAAGACAGCGGGAGGCTTTCGACAAGCAAGCATCCGGCAATCCTGCCCCATGACAGGTCTGCGGTTGAAAAAGGCGGCACCGGCCCATCCGGGTCACCCTTATCGTCCGGGGGCCACATCAGCGGCAAGCGCCCGGAAATTCATGTGGCCTCAAAAGACCGGATATAAAAACCGGCGGGCATCGTTGCGAAACCCGCCGGAGAAGTTATTAGCGGCGAATGCCGAGAGCACCGATCAGCTTGGAGTAACGGGCTTCGTCCTTCTTCTTCAGATAGTCGAGAAGCGAACGACGGCTCGAAACCAGCGTCAGAAGGCCACGACGGGAGTGGTTGTCCTTCTTGTGGTCCTTGAAGTGACCGGTCAGGTTGTTGATCCGCTCGGTCAGGATAGCGACCTGAACTTCCGGAGAACCGGTGTCGCCTTCCTTCGTGGCATATTCCTTGATGAGGGCGGCTTTGCGCTCTGCAGTAATCGACATCGGACGATCCTTTCTATTTTAAGGAAAAATGGGACGCCAAAGAGCCGGGATGTCGTCCAGCTCTGGCCATTCAGTAGCGCAGGCAAAGCCTAAGCTGGCGCTGCCTATAAACTATTCCGGGTGCAATGGAAAGAGGCGATTGATTCCCGCCCGCGCCGCCCGGCTCAGCCGAAAACCCGCTTCGGCCGGAACTCGCCTTCGCCGATCTCGCCGATGGCGACGAGCTTGCCATGCGCAGTGGCATAGGCTTCCGGATGGTTGGCGGGCGCGTCGCGCCCGCGCAGCAAGATGGGGTTGCCCATCTTCAGCCGGTGCGCCTGGTCGTCGTTGATGATGAGGCGGGGAAGGGCGGAAAGCGCCTCCGCCGTATCGATCAGATAGGCATCCAGCGCTTCCAACCGCTCGTCGCGGTCTTCCATGGCTTCCAGTGCCGTCAGCGTTTCGAGCGGCACCATCATCTCTTCGCTGAAGGGTGCGACCATGGTGCGGCGCAGTTCCGAGATATGGCCGAAACAGCCGAGATCGCGGCCCATGTCGCGCGCCAGCGCCCGCACATAGGTGCCCTTGCCGCACTCCACTTCAAAATGCGCTGTATCGGCATCGGGGCAGGCCAGCAGCGTCAGGCGATGGATTTCCACCTCGCGTGCGGGAATTTCCACGGTCTCGCCGTCTCGCGCCAGATCATAGGCACGCTCGCCGGCGATCTTGATGGCGGAAAATTGCGGCGGAGTCTGCATGATCACGCCGGTATAATGGGGTAGAATATCGCGGATTGCCTGTTCGTCCGGGCGCCGATCAGAGGAATCGACCACCTCGCCTTCCAGATCGTCGGTCGCGCGTTGCTCGCCCCAGGTCACGGTGAATTCGTAGATCTTCCGGCCGTCCATGACGTAAGGCACCGTCTTGGTGGCGTCACCGAGCGCGATCGGCAGCATGCCGGACGCGAGCGGATCGAGCGTGCCGGCATGGCCGGCCTTCTGGGCGTTGAACAGCCACTTGATCTTGGAAACGGCCTCGGTGGAGCCGAAATCGAGCGGTTTGTCGAGGATCAGCCAGCCCGAAATCGGACGGCCCTTGGGTTTGCGGTTCTGCTGTTTGCGTGGTTTGGACATGCTTCAGTTCTGTTCGTCGTCTTTTTCGTTTGAAGGCCCAAGATCGCGCTGCACTTCGGGTGAGCGCAGGAGCGCGTCGATCTTCTGGTAATTGTCGAAACTCGTATCGTCGCGGAAACGCAGTTCCGGCATGTATTTCATCTGCCGAAGCTGCGGTCCGAGGCGACCACGCATGAACTTGGCGTGGCGGTTGAGTGCCGTGATGATGTCGGTGTGATCGGCAACGCCAAGCGGCGTCACGTAGGCGGTAGCGATCTTGAGATCGGGAGACATTCGCACTTCCGAAATGGAAATGACGGTGCTTTCGATCAGATCGTCGCGGACTTCGCCGCGCTGGAGAATTTGTGTCAGGGCGGCGCGCACCTGTTCGCCAACGCGCAGCATGCGTTGGGAAGGGGCCGATGATGTAGCTTTTGCCATGGGTTATGCCTCAAACGGAGCGAGCGCCGGTTAAGCCGGCGCCCGACAGTAAAGTCCTGTTTTGCGGCGAGAACGCTCTTTGTTCTATCGCATTTCCGGACGGAAAACCGGGGATCCACTTTTCCTGGAAATGCTTTAGAGCGTTCTCGTGATGTGTTCGACGCGGAAGCACTCGATGGTGTCGCCGGCGCGGATGTCTTCGTAGTTTTCGAAGGCCATACCGCATTCCTGACCGACCGGCACTTCTGCCACTTCGTCCTTGAAGCGCTTGAGGGTCTTGAGCTTGCCTTCGTGGATGACGACGTTGTCGCGAACCAGACGAACACCTGCACCACGCTCCACCTTGCCTTCGACGACGCGGCAACCCGCGACCTTGCCGACCTTCGTGATGTTGAACACCTCGAGGATTTCGGCATTGCCGAGGAAGGTCTCGCGACGTTCCGGCGAAAGCAGGCCCGACATCGCCGCCTTCACGTCATCCACCAGATCGTAGATGATGTTGTAGTAGCGGATTTCGATACCGGCGCGTTCGGAGGCCGTACGGGCCTGTGCGTTGGCGCGAACGTTGAAGCCGATGATCGCGGCGTTGGAGGCCTCGGCAAGCGAGATATCCGATTCCGTGATGGCACCAGCGCCCGAGTGAACGATACGAGCGCGGACCTCGTCGGTGCCGAGCTTGTCGAGCGAAGCGATAATGGCTTCGACCGAGCCCTGCACGTCGGCCTTGATGACCAGCGGGAATTCCTTCATTCCCGAAGTCTGCAACTGGCTCATCATCTGTTCCAGCGAACCGCGCTGGCCCGTCTGACGGGCGACAGCCTTGTCGCGTGCCAGACGCTGGCGGTACTCGGAAATCTCGCGAGCACGGCTTTCGTTTTCGACAACCGCGAAACGGTCACCGGCAGATGGCGTGCCGGAAAGACCGAGAATCTCGACAGGCATAGCCGGACCGGCTTCCTTGACGTGCTCGCCCTTGTCGTTGACGAGGGCGCGAACGCGGCCCCACTGGTCACCGGCCACGATGATCTGACCGGGCTTCAGCGTGCCCTTCTGCACGAGAACTGTAGCGACGGCGCCGCGGCCGCGGTCGAGTTCCGCTTCGATGACGGTGCCTTCCGCGGTACGGTTCGGATCTGCCTTGAGGTCGAGAATTTCAGCCTGCAGCAGGATCGCTTCGAGCAGTTTGTCGAGACCAAGCAGTTTCTTGGCCGACACTTCCACGTCAAGCACTTCACCGCCCATCGATTCCACGAAGACTTCGTGCTGCAGGAGCTGCTGACGAACCTTTTCAGGGTTTGCCTCGTGCTTGTCGATCTTGTTGATCGCAACGACGATCGGAACACCCGCCGCCTTGGCATGGTTGATGGATTCGATCGTCTGCGGCATGACGCTGTCGTCTGCGGCGACCACCAGAACGGCAATATCCGTCGCCTGTGCACCACGGGCACGCATGGCCGTGAAGGCGGCGTGGCCGGGGGTGTCGATGAAGGTGATCTTCTGGCCGTTCTTCTCGACCTGATAAGCACCGATATGCTGGGTGATGCCACCGGCTTCACCGGCAACCACATTCGCCTGACGGATGGCGTCGAGCAGCGAGGTCTTGCCGTGGTCGACGTGACCCATGATGGTGACGACGGGCGGGCGGGAAACCATTTCGCCTTCATCGTCCGTCTGGTTGAAGATGCCTTCTTCGACGTCGGATTCGGAAACGCGCTTGACGGTATGGCCGAATTCGACCGCGATCAGTTCGGCCAGATCGGCGTCGATTACGTCGCCCGGCTTCATCATCTGGCCTTCCTTCATCAGGAACTTGATGACGTCGACGGCGCGTTCGGACATGCGCTGTGACAGTTCCTGAATGGTAATGGTTTCCGGCAGGATCACTTCGCGCATAACCTTTTCACGGGTTTCCTGCATCTGGCTGCGGCGGAATTTCTCCTGACGGCGGCGCATGGATGCCATGGAGCGGCCGCGCGGTGTGCCGTCTTCATCCAGATTGGACGAGGTGACCGTAAGCTTGCCGCGACGGCGTTCTTCTTCGGTCTTCAGGCGGGCGGCGGGCTTCGCAGGTGCAGGTGCTGCAACCTTGCCACGGACCGGCAGGTTACCACGGCGTGCACCGCGATCGTCCTCATCGTCGCCATCGGTGCGACGCCCACGCGGAGCGACGGTTTCCGTGGTTGCGCGACCAGGTGCGGCAGCGGCGGACTGAGGGCGAGCATCCGAGCGCGGCGCCGGCTGAGTGGCGATTGCCGGCTTTTCAGCGGCCTGTTCGGATTTCGCTTCCACGGCCGGCTGGCTTGCCGCCACCTTGGCGGCTTCGGCTTCCTCGGCGGCACGGCGCGCAGCTTCTTCCTTCTCGGCGGCAATGCGGCGTTCTTCCTCGACCTTGCGGCGGGCTTCGTCTTCGGCCCGCTGCTTGGCTTCGATCACGTCACGAGCCTGCGCTTCCATCAGCGCGCGGCGGCGGGCTTCCATCTCGCCTGCGGACAGATCGTGCAGGACGTTCCCGCGCGGACGCTCAGGCTGGCGCTGCTGCGGTGCGGACGAGCCGGGACGCTGCTGCGACTGGGAGGAACCTGGACGCTGCTGCTGGCCGCTGGGCTGGTGGATGCGCGGCTGCGGAGCCTGCGGACGCGGTGCTGCCGCGGGGGCAGGGGCGGCCGGCTTCGGAGCGGGCGCTGCGGTCGAATGAACCTGCTTCTCGTCTTCCGGACGCAGGGGGCGGCGCTTGCGTGTTTCCACGACAACCGCGTTCGTGCGACCTCGACCCATATCCTGCCGCACGGTGCCCTGATTCATCCCGCCCGGCTTGAGGGTGAGAGTCTTCTTAGGCTGTGCGTTAAGTGTCTTGTCGTCGTTGTTGTCGGTCATTCCGTTCCCGTTCCTTCGGACGAGAACCGGATGACGTCCATCAGGCCTCGTCGTTCAATTGCTGCATCGGAACGCGGCGACCGTTGATGTCGGTTAACCGCGTCATTGTTCTGTCCGGGCAGCGTCGCGTTCCGCCTGAGATTGGCCGCCAAGGCGGTACTGCTCAAGCATCGTTGCGCGCTTCACTACACCCTCACCCGCCTGCCCTGCAAGCGCGCAGGCATGGATAAAAGCATTCTGGCCCATCAACTCGTCCATTTCGGCTTCGCTAAAGAGCCGGAAGGACGGAATTTCATTGCCGGCATCGCTGCCGAGCGCCCAGGCCTTGCGGGCCTGGTCCAGTTTTCTGACGCCATCGGCCGCAGCATCGGTCGCGTGAAACACGGCAATCGCGTTCCCGGACCGGACGGCAGCATCGACTTTCGTCGCGCCGCTGATGAACTGGCCCGCCTTGCGCGCCATATTCATCATACCAGCCACATGCTGCGCCATCAGCCGGTCGAGAAGAGTAAGAAGCTCGGCCCCGGCCTTGACGTCGCGTTTGAGAGCCCGCGCGAAGAGCTTCTTCGCGATGGCCTTCTCGATCAGGGCGCGCTCGGGTGTCACCCAGCAACCGCGCCCCGGCAATTGGCGTTTCAGGTCCGGCACGACGTTGCCGTCCGGTCCTGCGACGAAGCGGATCAGCTCATCCGGCGATCCGCTCTGCCGTGTCACAATGCACATACGTCCATTGACGTCGCCCTTGATCCGCCCGTCGTCATCCGTTTCGGGCAGATCGTCCGGCTCATGCGCCTGCGATGTCATTCCTGTTCGGCGGTATCCGCCTCCTCGGCAGCTTCCGCATCGGCTTCTTGTTCGGAAGCGAGCTCTTCGGCGGTGATCCAGCCTGCCAGAAGGCGAGCCTGCACCACCATGTTTTCGGCCTCGACGCGCGAAACGTCGAGCTTGGAGAAGATGCCTTCGAACTTCTTCGTCTCGCCGTCCTTGCGCTCGCTCCAGCCAACCAGATCGTCCGCTGCACAGCCGGCAAAGTCCTCGATGGTCTTGATGCCGTCTTCACCGAGCGCAACCATCATCTGCGAAGTCAGGCCATCGATCTGGCGCAGCTCGTCGGAAACGCCGAGTTCCTTGCGCTTGGCATCCATTTCGGCTTCCAGGCGCTCCAGATATTCGCGGGCGCGGGTCTGGATCTCATCGGCGGTGTCTTCATCGAAGCCGTCGATCGAGGTAATTTCGTCGAGATCGACATAGGCCAGTTCTTCAACCTGCGCGAAGCCTTCCGAAGCCAGAACCTGGCCGACCATTTCGTCGACGTCGAGAGCTTCCATGAAGAGGGCCGTGCGCTCGTTGAATTCCTTCTGGCGACGCTCGGATTCTTCCTGTTCGGTCATGATGTCGATATCCCAGCCGGTCAGCTGCGATGCCAGACGCACGTTCTGACCGCGACGACCGATGGCAAGCGACAGCTGCTCGTCGGGAACAACCACTTCGATACGCTCGGATTCTTCATCCAGAACGACCTTGGCGACTTCCGCCGGCTGCAGGGCGTTGACGATGAAGGACGCCGGTTCCTGGCTCCACGGAATGATGTCGATCTTCTCACCCTGAAGTTCGCCGACAACGGCCTGGACGCGCGAACCGCGCATACCGACGCAGGCGCCGACCGGATCGATCGAGCTATCGTTCGAGATGACGGCGATCTTGGCGCGCGAACCGGGGTCACGGGCAACCGACTTGATCTGGATGATGCCGTCGTAGATTTCCGGGACTTCCATGGTGAAGAGCTTCACCATGAATTGCGGATGGGTGCGCGACAGGAAAATCTGCGGGCCACGCTGTTCGCGGCGAACGTCGTAGACGTAAGCGCGCACGCGGTCGCCGTAGCGCATGTTTTCGCGCGGGATCATCTCGTCGCGACGGATGATGCCTTCGCCACGGCCGAGATCGACGATGACATTGCCGTATTCGACGCGCTTGACGGTGCCGTTGACGATTTCGCCGATACGGTCCTTGAATTCGTCATACTGACGGTCGCGCTCGGCTTCACGTACCTTCTGCACGATCACCTGCTTGGCGGACTGGGCGGCGATACGGCCGAAATCCATCGGCGGCAGCGGATCGGCGATGAAGTCGCCGAGCTTGGCGTCGGGGTTGCGGTCGCGGGCGAGCTCCAGCGGGATCTGGGTCGAATAGTCCTCAGCCGCTTCGACCACTTCCAGAAGACGCTGCAGGCGGATTTCGCCGGTCTTGGAGTTGATGTCGGCGCGGATGTTGGTTTCCGAACCATAGCGCGAGCGGGCGGCTTTCTGGATAGCGTCGGCCATTGCGGCAAGCACGATTTCGCGGTCGATGACCTTTTCGCGCGCCACAGCATCGGCGATCTGCAGAAGCTCAAGCCGGTTAGCACTCACTGCCATTTTTTTATCTCCGTAAGTCGCATAATTGCGGGGATCGCCCGTTTCCCGGGCTTTACGTTGGAATTAGTCTTCGTCTGCTTCGTTTTCGTCGTTCTGGTTTGCGGCGGCGGCCTTTGCCGCCTTGTCTGCCCGCAGCGCATCACGAATAAGGTCGTCCGTCAGAATGAGCTTCGCATCCGAAAGCGCGGTGAACGGAACAATGACTGTCGGCTCTTCGCCATAAGCGATCTGGTCGCGTTCCAGCTTGAAACCGTCAGCATCAACCTCAACGATCTTGCCGCGAAACCGCTTGCGGTTCTCGACCAGAATGGAGGTTTCGACCTTCACCAGATGGCCCTGCCAGCGGGTGAAATCCGATTTGCGAACCATCGGCCGGTCGATACCGGGCGAGGAAACTTCGAGATGATACGCTTTATCGACCGGATCTTCCACATCAAGAACCGGTGAAATCGCCATCGAAATGGCTTCGCAGTCCTGAACGGTCATGGTTCCGTCTTCGCGCTCGGCCATCACCTGCAGCGTCATGCCGTTCTGGTTGGAGAGCCGCACGCGCACCAGAAGATAGCCCATGCCCGTCAGAACAGGCTCGATGATCTCGGCAATGCGCTGGTCGATGCCTGTTTCGGTTATCAGTCGCGGTTCTTGTGCGGTATCTGCCATCTGGCCTTCCGGTCTTTGATGTTCATCGGGCAGTCAGCCCGTGGTTTCCGGTTCGCCTAACGAAAAAGAGCGGAGCCTTGCGGCCCCACTCTTCATCAAGCGATCAAGAATTTCAAAGGTCATATAGACCTATTGGGGCAGGATTGCAAGGTTTTCGCAGGCGTCTGCGTTTCAGTAACGGTCCCGCCACATTTTCACCCTTACCATGCCGGAAAGGCTGGCATGATCGTCGGCACTGTCTATAGTTGCCGTTTGACAAATCGCAGTTGCATCAAGTGGACAGAGCGTGCCTGACCGTAAATCGCCACTCGCGCCTTTAAGGCATTTGACTTACAGACGAATCTGGATCGCCAGCCTTGCCTCGAACTTTGGCGGACTGATCCAGGCGGTGGGCGCCGCATGGATGATGACCTCGCTTTCGAGTTCGGAAAACATGATCGCGCTGGTGCAGGCCTCCACCTCTTTGCCGATCATGCTGTTCTCGCTGATTTCAGGCGCGCTGGCTGACAGTTTCGACCGTCGCCGCATTATGATTTCGGCGCAGCTGCTGATGCTGACGGCCTCCGTGCTGCTCACCGTCTTTGCCTGGTCTGGCTGGCTCACGCCCTGGCTGTTGCTGTTCTTCACCTTCATGATCGGTTGCGGCACGGCGCTCAACAATCCCTCTTGGCAGGCGTCGGTCGGCGAAATGGTGCCGCGTGAGGATCTGCCCGCCGCCGTGACGCTGAACAGCGTCGGCTTCAACATCACCCGCAGTGTCGGCCCGGCCATCGGTGGTATCATCGTCGCCGCCGCGGGTGCGGCTGCCGCGTTTTTCGTGAATGCGCTGAGCTATTTCACCCTGATCTACGCACTATTTCGCTGGCAACCGCCCAAATATGCCTCAACCCTGCCGCGTGAGCAGCTTCTGGCCGCCATCTCCGCCGGCATGCGGTATGTGGCGATGTCGCCCAATATCGGCAAGGTGCTGGTGCGCGGTTTTCTCTTCGGTCTTTCCGCCAGCGCCATCCTTGCCCTGATGCCCATTGTCGCCCGTGATCTGGTCGAGGGCGGCCCGCTGACCTACGGTGTCATGCTTGGCGCTTTCGGCGTCGGCGCGATTGGTGGAGCCCTTATCAGCGCCAGATTGCGCGAAGTCCTGTCCAGCGAATGGATCGTGCGCGTCGCCTTTTTAGGCTTCGCTTTCAGCGCTGGCGTAACGGCGGTCAGCACGAGCGCCATCATCACGTCGATTGTACTGACCATTGCCGGTGCGTGCTGGGTGCTGGCCCTGTCGCTCTTCAACACCATCGTCCAGCTCTCCACCCCACGCTGGGTGGTGGGCCGGGCACTGTCGCTTTACCAGACATTGACCTTTGGCGGCATCGCCGTCGGCAGCTGGCTGTGGGGTGAGTTGGCGGAAGATTATGGCATTTCCTATTCGCTTCTCTGTTCGTGCGTTTTGATGCTGCTCGGCGTTCTCGTCGGCCTCAAGCTCGCCATGCCGGCTTTCGCTTCGCTTAATCTCGATCCGCTCAACCGTTTCGTGGAGCCGCCGCTGAGGCTGGACGTCAAGCCGCGCAGCGGCCCGATCGCCATTCTCATCGATTATGAAATTCATGATGAAGATCTCGGCGAATTCCTGCCGCTGATGGCGGAGCGCCGCCGTATCCGCATCCGGGACGGTGCCCGCAACTGGAACCTGATGCGCGATCTCGAAAACCCCGATATCTGGACGGAAAGTTACCATGTGCCGACATGGGTGGAATATGTCCGTCACAACCACCGCCGTACCCAGGCGGATGCCGAGGCCTGGGACCGGCTGCTGGAGCTTCACCGTGGCAAGACGCGGCCGCGGGTGCATCGGATGATCGAACGGCAGACCATTCCGCCGACCGACGATATCTTCCACAAGCCGCATACCGACCAGCATTGAGAGACGATGGGCTGGCGGCGGATTATTTCAGCTTCGCCTTCAGCGTGGCATCGGGAAAACATGTCGGTGTGAGGCCGTTTTTCGACTGCCAGTCGCCGAGTGAGCGGCGCGTCTTGAAACCCGCCAGCCCGTCCGCCTTGCCGACATCGTAACCCTTGGCGACCAGCGCCTTCTGCATGGCCAACACGTCGGAGCGCAGCATCGACCCGACATTGCCCCAACCACCCTTGAACGGCCCTGCGCCATGGGCGATGCGATCGGCGAGATTGCCGATGAAGAGCGCGTAAAGATCGGAATTATTATATTCCTTGATGACGTAGAAATTCGGCGTCACCACAAATTCCGGCCCATGCCGCCCGGCCGGCACCAGCATCATGCCATCGGCGGTCAGGTCATTGGCAGGAAAGGCTTTTCCGGAAATACGGGTAATGCCCATCTTCGCCCAGTCGGCCACCGGCCGGGCCAGATCCGGGCCTTCCTGTGCGCAGGAAACATTGGCGGGGATGGAGACTTCGAAACCCCAGTCGCGATTGCGCTGCCAGCCACGCTCGGAAAGATAGTTCGCTATGGATGCCAGTGCATCCGGCACGGAATTCCAGATATCGCGGTGGCCATCACCATCGAAATCCACGGCATATTTCAGATAGCTTGATGGCATGAACTGCGGCTGGCCAAGCGCGCCGGCCCAGGAACCCATCATGCGTGATGCCGCGATATCGCCGCTTTCGACGATCTTCAGCGCGTCGATCAGTTCCGTTCGGAACATCTCCTTGCGGGTCGACATATAGGCTTTCGTGGCCAGCACATCGACCACCGAGTGCGGCAGTTTCGCACGGCCAAAACCGGATTCGCGGCCCCAGATCGCAACGACGATCTCGCCAGGCACACCATATTTCGCCTCTATCCTCCGCAGCGTCGCCGCATGCGTTGCCGCAAGCGAGCGGCCGGTGCCGGCAAGTCCCTGTAGTCGCTTTTCGGAGAAATAAGCGCCGGGCGATGAAAATTCCGCCTGGCTCTGGCTCTGCTCCTTTGGCGGCTTCTGGCCGGGAATGACGAGATCGGGCAGGTTCCAGCTGATGGAGAGGCCGCTGAGCGTGGCTTCAAGCGTCTTTTGCGAAATGCCGGCCTTGCGGGCTTCCGGCCAGATTTCCTTTTTCAGCCAGGCATTAAATTCGGCGTCATATCGGGCTGCCGCTGCTCCTGTCGGCGCCGACTGCGCCAAGGCCGTCGTTGCTGAAAAAACGGAAAGAAGTGCAGCCAGTACCTTCGGGGCAAAATGGTTTCGCATTCGGTCTCCTCTTTGAATGACGGGAGGGAGGTAGGCCTCAGATCGTCGTTCGCGCCCGAAGCGCCGCGGTCAATGTGCCCTCGTCGAGATAGTCAAGCTCGCCGCCCACAGGCACGCCATGTGCGAGCCTCGTGATCTTGATGCCGAGGTCGGAGAGGCGGTCGGTGATGTAGTGAGCGGTTGCCTGCCCCTCCACCGTCGCATTAACGGCGATGATAAGCTCGCGAATGCCGCCGGCGCTCACGCGGTCGATCAGGCCCTTGATATTCAGGTCCTCGGGCCCAACACCGTCGAGCGGCGACAGCGTGCCGCCCAGAACGTGGTAGGCGGTGTTCATCGCGCCCGCCCGCTCCAGCGCCCAGAGGTCAGACACGTCTTCCACCACGATGATGACGGACTGGTCGCGCCGGTCGTCGGCGCAGACGGTGCAGGGATCGATGGTATCGACATTGCCGCAGCAGGAGCAGATCTTCACCTTGTCATAGGCTTCGCCCATGGCATGGCCGAGCGGCCCGAGGAGCTGTTCCTTCTTTTTGATGAGATGCAACGCCGCCCGCCGTGCCGAGCGGGGCCCAAGCCCCGGCACTTTTGCCAGAAGCTGGATCAGTTTTTCAATTTCGGGACCGGTGACTCGTTTTGCCATGAGCGCTTTCTACTGCATAAATCGGGAAACGGGAATCATGAAGCTTGAAGGGCAGTCGATGAAAATCAGGGCGGTGTGTCGGGGCGAGGCAAAAAGCCTGCCGGGAAAGACGACGAAGACGGGCATCTTTAAACATGCCGTGAATGGCCCGGTCATGGTCGACGCGGAAGGCATTGTCAGTGATGCCGTGTGCAATCGCAAACACCATGGCGGGCCGGATCAGGCGATTTACGTCATGGGCTCGGTCGATCTCGAGTTTTGGTCGAGCACCCTGGGTTTTACGGTTGAACCCGGATTTTTCGGCGAGAACCTCGTGCTTGATGGTGTCGACAGCGCGAGACTGCATGTGGGCGACAGGTTTACGGCCAACGACATCGTGCTGGAGGTGACCGCTGCCCGCATCCCCTGCGCCACGCTGTCGGCCCGCATCGGCGATCCCGATTTTGCCCCGCGTTTCCGAGAGGCGGGCCAGCCGGGTTTTTATTGTCGGGTGCTGAAAGGTGGAATGCTTGCGGCCGGTGAGGAGGTGATGTTCGAACCCTATTCGGGAACGAAACTGCCGATACCGACTATCCTGCAGCGCTTCCGTCCCATGCAACTCAACGAAGCCGAACGCATGGCCTATCTTGAAACACCGATCGCAAGCCGGTTTCGTGCGATGCTGGAATCTTAAGGTCGCGTCGGGAGGATGGCGAAGGCTCAACGCCATCCTCTTCAGTTGGAATATCTCAGAAAGGCAGCTTCATGCCGGGCGGTAGCGGCAGACCTGCGGTCAGGTCAGCCATCTTTTCCTGGGCCTGCGCTTCGCCCTTTTCCTTGGCGTCCTTATGGGCGGCAACGATCAGATCCTCGAGGATTTCGACCTCTTCTTCCTTGAAGAGCGAAGGATCGATTTTCAGACCGCGCATTTCGCCCTTGCCGTTCAAAATGACGGTCACCAGACCGCCACCGGCCCGGCCTTCGATTTCGAGGGCGGCAATTTCCTGCTGCACCCTCTCCATCTTGGACTGCATTTCCTTGACCTTGCCCATCATACCCATGATGTCGCGCATGTGCCAATCTCCTGTTCTTCTTGTTTAAAACTCGATGTCGTCGCCGGGAAGGATGTCTCCTTCGCTCGATTCGGCAACCGATGGCGGGGCGATCTCTTCGGTCTCATCCTGTGCGGCGACGCGGATGCGCACGTCGGTGATTTTTGCGCCAGGAAACTGCGCCAGAATGGCGGCAACGTCAGGATCCTGACGCGCATCGACCAGGCGCGCATCGCGGGCATTGCCCTCCGCCTCGACCAAGGTCGGCTCACCTTGCTCCTTGCTGAGGCTGACGATCCAGTGGATACCGGTCCATTCCTTCAGCTTGACGCCAAGTTCACCGGGTAGCGAGCCGGGCGCACCTTCGCCGAGGCGCATATCGAGCCGGCCGGGCTCCAGCCGCACCAGCCGCACGAAGTTGCGTACCTTCGCCCGCATAACGGGATCGCGGTTTTTCTGGCAGAGATCGGCAATATCCTGCACCGAATTGACGGGAACCTTCGGCTCCGGCCGCTCTTCGGTTTTCGGGGTCGCGACCTGCATCTCCTGCGGCCGGCTATCTGGAACAGCGCGTAGCATGGTGGAGGGCTGCGGGCCCGCCTGCCTCGGGGCGGCAAAGTCTGCAGGTCTTGCCGCTGCCACGGTCTGCGCCGACGAATAGGCACGCGCGCCGCCGCCATTGCCACCGCCGGAAGCTGCGCCATTGGCGTAACCGCCGTCACCGCTGGAAAGCTCGAGCAGGCGCCGCGCCGCATCTTCCGGTGCCGGCAGGTTGGCGGCATGCGAAAGCCGAATCAGCACCATTTCAGCGGCACCCGCCGGGCGTGAGGCGTTTTCCGTTTCAGGAATGCCCTTCAGCAGCATCTGCCAGATGCGCGACAGCGCCGTCACCGCGATGGTTTCGGCAAACTCCGCGCCACGCACGCGCTCGATCTCGGAAAGCGAGGGATCTTCCGCCGCGTCAGGCACATATTTCATGCGGGTAACGAGATGGGTGAAATCGGCAAGATCGTTCAATACGACGACGGGGTTCGCGCCCGCCTCATATTGTCCGTTGAATTCCGAAAGGGCTGCCGCAACATCGCCTTTGACGACATGCTGGAAGAGATCGACAATGCGCGCCCGGTCGGCAAGGCCGAGCATGCCGCGCACCGCTTCGGCCTCCACACGGCCGCCGCCGTGGGCAATCGCCTGATCGAGCAGGGAAAGGCCGTCACGCGCGGAACCTTCGGCGGCGCGGGCGATCATCGACAGCGCCTGCGGATCGGCTTCGAAACCCTCCTTGCCCGCAATGGCGGTGAACAGTCCGACGAGATCGGCGGCGCTGATGCGACGCAGATCGAAGCGCTGGCAGCGCGACAGAACGGTGATCGGCACCTTGCGGATTTCGGTGGTCGCAAAGATGAATTTCACATGCTCCGGCGGCTCTTCCAAGGTCTTCAGAAGACCGTTGAAAGCCTGCGTCGACAGCATGTGCACTTCGTCGATGATATAGACCTTGTAGCGCGCCGAAACCGGGCGATAGCGAACCTGTTCGATGATCTCGCGAATATCGTCGATGCCGGTATGGGAGGCGGCGTCCATCTCGATCACGTCGACATGCCGGCCTTCCATGATCGCCTGACAATGTTCGCCGGGAATGCGAAGGTCGATGGTCGGCTTGTCGATGGTGTCGGTCTTGTAATTCAGCGCGCGGGCGAGAATGCGGGCCGTGGTCGTCTTGCCCACGCCGCGAACGCCGGTCAGCATGTAGGCCTGCGCGATGCGTCCGGTCTCGAACGCATTGGTCAGCGTGCGGACCATCGGTTCCTGGCCGACCATCAGATCGGAAAAATCCTTGGGGCGATATTTGCGCGCCAGTACCCGGTAGCCGGTCCCGACCTGGGATTCGCTTGATGTGGGGGGTACGGTGTCGCTCATCGCCTCGCCAGTTTGTTTTGCCAGTTATCTTGGGGCGCTGAACTGGCCCGGCGAAAGCTGAGCACGTCTTTTAAAAAAGGTGGGAGGCTGGCACGGCGACCCGTGCCGGGCTCGTTAGGGCTGCTTCCTTCCGGACCTGACCCGGTTGGCGAGTGGCTCGTCCACCACCAACCTCCCGGGCCACATATCGGCAATATCGAAAGCAAATGCAAGCCAAGCCTTCAAAAAACTGCTATCACAATGAAAACAAACATGGAGGACGCCTTGGAGACATTCCGGCTGGACGAGAGACTGGCGCGCGACAGCGTGCTTGTGACGCGTTTGGGACTATGTGAGCTGCGTTTGCAAAACGACAAACGCTGGCCCTGGCTGGTGCTGGTGCCGCAGCGGGATGGCGTCAGCGAATTGTTCGATCTCACCCCGCTTGATCAGGCCGTGCTGACATTCGAGACCAATCTCGTCGCCTCCGCCTTGAAAGAAGTTACCGGAGCCACCAAGATCAATGTCGGGGCGTTGGGCAATATCGTCCGGCAGCTGCATGTCCATATTATCGCCCGCAACGAAGGCGACACCTGCTGGCCGGGTCCCATCTGGGGTCACGGAACGCCTGTGCCCTATGCCGCGGGCGAAAAGGAAACTTTGATGAAAAAAATCTCCGGCGCGCTCTGATGATGTCAATGAAAATTTTTGAATCCACTGCCCCGCATCCCGAAGCAAGCCTGCTGACGGCCTTTTCCAAAAACGCCCTCGACCGTTTCGCTGAAAAGCGGACGGAGGAGTGCGTGGCCGATGCGCTGAAAGTCGACGGCACTCATATTTTTGCCTTCTCGGGCAATCGGCTTGTTCTGAAACATGACGAGCAGGTCATCGATCCCCTGTTTTCCGCCTATGAACTCGCCGAGTTGCAGCCGGATTTCGACAATGCCGTGCTGCTCGGATATCGCGAAACCGGCGAGCCGAGAATTGCGGTGCCGGTCGCCGTGGCCGAGGATGAGCTCGCGAGCCACTATAAACTCGCCGACGCCCGTACCCTTTATCGCGATCATCTTCTCGATGAGGAATTGCTGAGCGAGGTTGCCCAGGCCGTCAGCCTCACCCACTGGAACGCCGACAATCGATTTTGCGGTAAGTGCGGCGGTGCCATGGAGCTGCGCATCGGTGGCTACAAGCGTATCTGCGCCGCCTGCAACCACACGATTTTTCCCCGCACCGATCCTGTCGTCATCATGATGACGATCGATATCGAGCGTGATCTCTGCCTGCTTGGCCGCGGTGCGCATTTTGCACCGGGCATGTATTCGTGCCTTGCCGGTTTTGTGGAGCCGGGCGAAACCATCGAGCAGGCCGTCCGCCGCGAAACGCATGAGGAATCCGGTGTTGAAGTCGGTCGCGTGCGTTATCACGCGTCGCAGCCCTGGCCGATGCCGCATACGCTGATGATCGGCTGTTATGCAGAGGCGCTGTCTTTCGATATTGCCCGCGATGAGATCGAACTGGAGGATTGCCGCTGGTTCACACGGGCGGACGTCGCAAAGATGCTGGAGACTGCAACGGGTGAGGGCTTTTCCGCGCCTCCCGGCGGCGCCATCGCGCACCGGCTGATGCGCGACTGGGTGGAATGGACGAAATAATCGCGTTCGGCAGGCTCAACCCTGGTTGAGCTTGCCGCGCATCGCATGGCCCTTGTAGACGCCGAGAATGCGGACTTTTTCAGAGAAGAAGCGCAGCTCGTCCAGCGCATGCCGCACCGGCTCGTCATCGGGATGGCCTTCGATATCGGCATAAAACTGCGTCGCCACGAATTTACCGCCGAGCTGGTAGCTTTCGAGCTTTGTCATGTTGATGCCGTTCGTCGCGAAACCGCCCATGGCCTTGTAGAGCGCGGCCGGAATATTGCGAACATTGAAAACGAAGGTGGTGACGACGATTTCGTCGCTCGATTGACGCTTGGCCCAGTTTTCATCACGGGAAAGCACAACGAAACGCGTGACGTTGTTTTCCGAATCCTCGACGTTTTCAGCGAGAATATCGAGGCCGTAGAGGCTGGCGGCAAGGCGCGGCGCAAGGGCTGCCATGCTGCGGTCGCCCTTTTCAGATACCAGTCTCGCGGAGCCCGCCGTATCGCCGGCGATGACGGGCTTCCAGCCGTTCGAGCGGATGATTTTCCGGCATTGGCCCAGCGCGTGAATGTGGCTGTGGACGGTTCGGATCTCGTCCTTTTTCACGCCCGGCATCACCATCAGCTGAAAGCGGATCGGCATGAAATATTCGCCGATGATGTGCAGGCGCGATTCCGGCAGCAGGTGATGAATATCCGCAACGCGGCCGGCCAGCGTGTTTTCAATCGGGATCATGCCGAGATCGGCTTCGCCGTTTTCAATGGCGTTGAAGGCATCCTCGAATGTCGGGCAAGGCAAGGGTTCCATATCCGGGAACATGTCACGGCAGGCCATATCGGAATTCGCACCGAATTCGCCCTGGAAGGCAATGCGATTTGTGCTCAAGGTCATGGGACTTTCCGTTAGAGAGTTCTGCTTGCGAGGATTTTGCGGGCTTTTTCCAGATCGTGCGGCGTGTCGACACCGAGCGGCACGGAACTGACGATTTCCGCATCGATGCGCATGCCCGCTTCCAGCGCGCGCAGCTGTTCCAGCCTTTCGCGCTTTTCCAGCGACGAAGGCGGCAGGCTGACGAATGTCTCAAGTGCTGCACGGCGATAGGTGTAAAGCCCGATATGATGATAAAGCGGGCCATCGCCGTAAGGGGCGGTGGTGCGGGTAAAATAAAGCGCCCGCAGCCGTGTGTCGGAAAGCGGGCTGCCAACGACTTTCACGACGTTCGGATTGGTTTTTTCTTCCTCGTCGGTGATTTCGACCGTCAGTGTCGCAATATCGACGGCGGCATTTTCCAGCGGACGCAGCGACGCGCGGATCGTCTCCGCTTCGATGGTCGGAAGGTCGCCTTGGACATTGATGACATATTCCGCCTTGCCATAGGGATCGGCCTTTTGCAGCGCTTCGAAAATCCGGTCCGACCCTGACTGGTGGTCGTCGCGCGTCATCATCACGTCAAAACCGGCATTCTGAACGGCGGAAAATACCTGTTCGTCATCGACCGCAACAACGATTCGTTCGGCGCCTGCCTCGCGCGCCCGCAGGGCCACCTGCACGATCATCGGCTTGCCGCCAATGTCGGCGAGCGGCTTGCCCGGCAGGCGCGTGGATGCCATCCGCGCCGGTATGAGGACGACAGCTTTCTCGAAATCCCGATTCTTCATCCGACACCCTTCAAATCCCGCCCGAAAAGTGTCAAAACGTCACGGTGTGGGGACCATTATTCAAGTTGCGCAGGCTGTGCAAAAGCCATAGCTTTCGAGTAATTTCAAGATGCCCGGTTATATGGAGCGGATGCGAGGGAGCGCATATAGATGAATTCTTATGTTAATATGGGCGTTGGGGCGTTGCTGGGCACGGTTTTCGTTCTGATGTCGGTGTCGATTGCCTCTGAGGGCATTTTTCATGCGCCAGCGCCCGAGAAGGAAGGTTACGCCATTGCTGCGGCAGAGGGTGGCGGCGAAGCAGCTGGCGGAGAAGCCGCGGCAGCCGCGACGCCGATCGCGCAATTGCTTGCGAGCGCCGATGCCGCCAAGGGCGAGACGGTCTTCAAGAAATGTACGAGCTGTCATACCGGAGAGAGTGGTGGTGCAAACAAGGTCGGCCCCAATCTCTTCGATGTCGTAAACCGGCCGATCGCCAGCCACGAAGGTTTCAGCTATTCCGCAGGGATGAAGGATTTCTCCAAAGGCGGTTCCGTTCACTGGGATTACGATCATCTCAACTACTTCCTCGAAGCTCCGAAGAAACACGTTCCCGGCACGGCCATGGGCTTTGCAGGCGTGAAGAAGGAAACCGAAAGAGCCGATCTCATCGCTTATCTGCGCTCGCTGTCGGCAAACCCGGCACCTCTTCCGGATCCGAATGCAGCGCCCGCACCGATGAACTGATCGCCATGATGTTCAATGATAAAAGCCCGGCATCGCTGCCGGGCTTTCGTTTTTTACGACTGGACGAATGGCTCGTGAAAATCAGAAACCCTTGCCGCCGCGCAATTCGGAAATCACCGTTCCGACCATGATCTTGATATCCAGCCAGATCGAAAAATTGTCGACGTAATAAAGATCGGAGACGATTCGGGCGCGGGCCTTGTCGCTGCGATCCGTCGGGCCGCGCAATCCTCGCATCTGGGCAAGGCCGGTAATGCCCGGCCGCACCCTGTGCCGCATATGGTAGTGTGGCACAAGCTCTTCATAAAGACGACCGGCCGCCAGCATGCCGATGGCATGGCAGCGAGGCCCGACCAGTGACATATCGCCTTTCAGCACATTCAGAAGCTGCGGCAGTTCATCGATATTGGTGCGGCGAAGAATTGCGCCGATCCGGGTTATTCTGGGATCGTTCTTCACCGTCTGCGCCACACCGGTGGCATCACAAAGGTCGGTTCTCATGGAGCGGAATTTATAGACACGGATTTTCCGCCCGTTCATACCCCAGCGGACCTGCGAAAACAGGACCGGCCCCTTGCTGTCGAGTTTGACCATCACTGCGACGGTGAGCAACACCGGCGCGAGCGCGACAAGGGCGATGGACGCCCCTGCAATATCCATCGTTCTTTTGAGCGCGAACTGGCCGCGCAAAAATGCGGAGACGGTTTTTTCCGAAGAGGAAGGTTGCGTTTCCGGCGATTCGAAAGTTGTGGCTGCGGAATAGGAGGCACCGTAAAAAACGGCATGCGATGAGCCTTTAGTACCCAGCATAATATAGAGCCCTGAAAAGTTATTTTGATAGAAGAAAATTAATTTATATGAAGGATTAATAATTCATTTACCGTAAAAAGTCATGCGAAATGTAACCGCTCTGGCGCAAATGGCAATCTACGGTTAATGCGACTGCACGCGGATGTTGTAAGGGCTAGCATCCTCTCCGCTCGTGGCTGCGGAGAGGGCCTGTTGCATGGAACCAAATCCTGTAAAATCGGGAGTTTTCTGCAGCGATGGTGACATTGCCATCGACCCCGCGACCAGCGCCTGCCGCGTCTAAGTCGTTAGTTTCCCATGAGAATATCGAGCAGGGTCGTCTGCTTCGGTTGGGATGGCCTGTGATCGCCGATTTCGGCGGGTGGCACAGGCCCGTTGCCGGCTGAATAGCCGGGTTCGATATCGCGGGAAGGGATATTTGCCGGCGGCATCGGCACGCCCGGCTGATTTGGGTTTGGCGCAACCGGGGCCTGGGGGTAGGCATGGTTATCCGCAGTCCCGCCGCCGAGCGCATTGGAAATGATATCGCCGATGGAGGAGGGCGCGCTTTCCGGCGCCGGTTGCTGCATTTCCCCGAGCGGCGGAACACCCGATGCACCGAGGCCGAAGAGCGGCGAAGGCGACAGCCCCGAATGGGCGGCGGTCATGAAATCTTTCCAGGCCTTTGCGGGAAGGCCGCCGCCGGTGACCTTCTTCATTGATGTGCCGTCGTCATTGCCGAACCAGACACCTGTGGTCAGGTTGCTTGTATACCCGACAAAAAGGGCGTCGCGGAAGGACTGGGTCGTGCCCGATTTTCCAGCCGCCTGCCAGCCTTGAAGGCGCGCGGCCTTGCCGGTGCCTTCGGTGATGACGCGGGACAACATGCCGTTCATGGTCGCGGCGATCTCTTCGCTCAGCACACGCGGCGGATTGTCGTATTTGTTTTCGTAAAGCACCTTGCCGTCGGCATCGGTGATGCGTTTGACGATATGTGGTGTCGCCTTGTAGCCACCATTCATGAAGGGAGCATAGGAGGCCGTCAGCTCCATCAGCGACACTTCCGAGGTGCCGAGCGCGATGGAAGCATTGTTCTGCAGCTCGGATTCGATGCCCATGCGATGCGCCACCTGTGTCACACGATCAGGGCCGACTTCCATCACCAGCTGTGCGGCGATCGTGTTCAGCGAATTGGCAAGCGCAGTGGCGAGCGTGACTTCGCCGCGATATTTCTTCTCGTAATTTTCCGGTGTCCAGTTGCCGATGCGTACCGGCGCGTCATTGCGGATCGTGTAGGGGGTAAGCCCCGATTCGAGGGCGGCGACGTAAACGAAGGGCTTGAAGGCCGAGCCGGGTTGCCGTTTTGCCTTCACGGCGCGGTTGAACTGGCTTTCCGCATAATCCGCTCCACCGACGACCGCGCGGATCGCACCTGTACCATCGATGGAAACCAGCGCCGCCTGCGAAGCGCCCTGCTTCTTGCCGTCACCTTGCAGCACATGGGTAAGCGACTTCTCGGCGTCGCGTTCGAGATTGGGGTCGATGGTGGTATCGACAACGATGTCCTGCTTGACCTCGCCGACCAGGCTGCGCACTTCTTCCAGCACCATATCGGCGGCGTAATGCTCGGCGCCCGACCAGAAACGTTTCGCCTTGGTCGGGGGCTGCGACATGGCGGTCTTGATTTCGTCATCGGTGATGAAGCCGACATCGCGCATGGATTGCAGCACGACCTGCGCCCGTTCTTCCGCCGCCTGCGGATCGCGCGCCGGTGAAAGGCGTGAGGGGGCTTTGAGAAGCCCGGCGAGCATAGCCGCCTCGCCCAGATTGACGTCGCGCGCGGATTTGTTGAAGTAGCGCCTAGACGCCGCCTCGACGCCATAGGCGTTGGAGCCGAAATAGACGCGATTGAGATACATCGCGAGAATCTGGTCCTTGGTGAACTTGTGTTCCAGCCAGAAGGACAGCAGCACTTCCTGAACCTTGCGTTCCAGCGTCCTGTCCGGCGAAAGGAACAGGTTTTTCGCGAGCTGTTGCGTCAGAGTCGAGCCACCCTGCACGGCTCGCCCCGTCAGCACATTCGTGACGATGGCGCGTCCGAGGCCGAGCGGATCGACCCCGAAATGCGAATAAAACCGCCGATCCTCGATCGCCATGACGGCCTGCGGAATATAGGGCGACATATCTTCCAGCGCGAGCGCCTCGCCGCCGGTCGTGCCGCGATTGGCAAGCACGCTGCCGTTGACCGAAACGATCTTCACATTCGGCGGACGTTCGGGAATGGACCAGCTGCTGGCGCTCGGCATGCGCGCACCATAATAAAGGACAAGCCCGGCAACGCCGATACCGCCCCAGATGCCTAGCACGATGCACCAGTAGAAGAGGGAGCGGATGAAGCCCATGACGCCGCTACCGGAATTGCTAATGCGCTTTTCTTTCTTGCGGGAGGTGGTGCGACTGGATGCCGGCTTCGGGCTTTTGGCCTGCTGTTTTGTGGTTCCGCCAATGCGCTCGCTGGCGTCAAGACGCAGGTCATCGCCGGACTCGTGGAAATCCCCGAAGGAGGGTTCTACCCGTTCGCGTGATTTACCTTTGCCTGCCATCCAGCCGAAGTCGCTCCTATTTGCGAAACCGTGCACATCCCGTTCGGGTTTAAGGCGTCTATGCCTGCGCGATTCTTAATCCAGGATGAAGAGTTTAAATGCGGCAATTTAAGGCGGGGTTAAGTCTTGGCCGGATCACATCGGCGTCATTGGCAGACGTCGACCCATTCCGCTCCAGTCAATTCGGCCATAACCTCCGGCGAAATCTTCACCGCCGCATTGGTGGCACCGGCCGCGGGAACCACCTCGCGATAGTTTTTCAGCGATATGTCGCAAAACACCGGAAGCCGAGAAGGCAGGCCGAAAGGGCACACGCCGCCGATGGGATGGCTGGTCACGGCAACAACCTCTTCCGGGTCGAGCATGCGCGGCTTTACGCCGAAATGATCGCGGAATTTGCGGTTGTCGAGCCGCTTCGTGCCGGCGGCGACGACGAGAAGAATGGTTTCACCCGCCTTCAGGCAAATGGTCTTCGCAATCTGGTCAGGGTCGACACCATGCGCTTCGGCGGCCAAAGCGACTGTCGCCGAACTCGTTTCCGTTTCAATCACGGCAACCTCGGGTGACTTTTCGGTGAAAAAAGCTCTGACGGATTCGATAGACATGCGTGTTTATTAGGCGTTACGCGGAGAAGCTTCAAGTCGCCCCGGAATAGCTATGCAATATGCGCAATGCTGCGCTGCGATGAAACGTCTGTTTTTTAAGCTGGTATCCTGTATCTTCAAATCATCGAAGCGACGCACTCCTCCTCCCAGCGTCGCCCGATTGGACTGACAATACTCCTCCTCCCAATTGTCAGTCAGTTTCAAGAACCCGGCGCACCTCCTCCCGCGCCGGGTTTTTGCGTTCCTGGTCTGGCCCCTACTTAACCCTGACCAGTTGGCCGTGTTCAAAGAAACTTGACTTTCAGCCCCTTCCCACCTAGGTACTTCGCCATCGATATTTGTTTGACGACCAGAGCTTCGGCGTCTTTTTAGACGCTCACGACGATCTTTTCCTTCAAATTCGACCCAAGTCCGCACTGCTTGCAGTGCAAATACAATTGCCAACGGAAGGAAATCGTTATGGCGACTGGTACAGTAAAGTGGTTCAACGCAACCAAGGGCTACGGCTTCATTCAGCCTGACGACGGTTCGCAGGACGTATTCGTTCACATCTCCGCTGTTGAGCGTGCGGGCCTCACCGCCCTCAACGACGGCCAGAAGCTCTCCTACGAGCTGATGCAGGACCGCCGCTCGGGCAAGATGTCCGCAGGCAACCTCGTTGCTGCCTGATACGCGCTTTGGCCCGAAAGGGTCACTCGCATGAATGGAAAGGCCGGATTTCTCCGGCCTTTTTCTTTTGAAGGGCGCGGCGAACGGGCGGGCCTTGAAAAGGCGCGAGTGCATACCAATATATGGTTCAACAGTGTTTCAGATGAGAGCTGTCAGACGGGCATTTTGAAAGTGCCGCTGTTATCGCGTTAACCAAAGATTAACCGAAACAGCCGATCCTGATGGTGAAATGCAGCGGCCATGAAAGTGGACGCGCTCTGGAACATCACCGTTGAACGCTTTGACCACGGATGTACTGGCATTGACGGAAAACGGATGGAAAGGTCGGGCTTGCCCGGCCTTTTTGTTTTTGCGATGAGCAAACGGAAAGGGAGGAAGCGCCGGGTAACCGTGCTTCCTCTTTTTTTGTCATTTTGCCGCGAGCGCGTCCAGAATGCGGATCCAGGAGCGGATGCCCTTGTGGAAGGACTGCAGATCGTATTTTTCATTCGGCGAGTGAATGCGGTCGTCCGTCAGGCCGAAGCCGACAAGCAGCGAATCCATGCCCAGCATCGTCTGGAAATCGCCGACGATCGGGATCGAGCCGCCCATGCCGATGACAACGGCGGGTTTTGGCCACTCTTCCGAAAGCGCATTCTTGGCTTTGGTGAGCACGGACGAATCGTAGGACAGCTGGATGGCCGGTGATGCGCCATGTTCGTGGAACTCCACGGAGCAATCGACCGGAATCTTGGATCGCACATAGGCCCGGAAGCTGTCGCGAATGGCTGCGGGGTTCTGCTCGCCGACGAGGCGGAACGACACCTTGGCGGAGGCTTTCGCGGCGATCACGGTCTTGAAACCATCGCCGGTATAACCGCCGATAATGCCGTTGACTTCTGCCGTCGGGCGCGCCCAGGTCTGCTCCAGCACGGAACGGCCCTTTTCGCCCGAGGGAACAGAAAGGCCGACTTCGCCGAGAAAGGCTTCCGCCGTGCGGCCAAGCGTTTCCCAGGAGGCCTTGATGTTAGCAGGGGTTTCTTCCACACCGTCATAAAAACCGGCAAGCGTCACGCGGCCCGTCTCGTCATGCAGTCCGGCAAGGATATCGGTGAGGATGTGGATCGGGTTTGCGGCGGCGCCGCCAAAAAGGCCGGAATGCAGATCGCGATCAGCCGCAGTAACGATGATCTCTTCGCCGACCAGGCCGCGAAGGGCTGCGGCAATGGCGGGCGTATCCCGGTCCCACATGCCGGTATCGCAGACCAGCGCATAATCGGCCTTCAGTTCTTCCGCATTGGCTTCGAGGAAAGGCTTCAGCGACGGCGAGCCGGATTCTTCTTCGCCTTCAAAAAGAATGGTGACGCGCACCGGCAGGCCGCCCTTGACAGCCTTGTACGCCCGGCAGGCCTCCACGAAGGTCATCAGCTGGCCCTTGTCGTCTGCCGTTCCGCGTCCGGTAATCACCTGCCGGCCGGCGCCGATATCCTTGACCGCGGGTTCGAACGGATCGTTTTCCCAAAGCTCGAGCGGATCGACCGGCTGGACGTCATAATGGCCGTAGAAAAGTACATGCGGCGCGTCCTTGGTGGCCGCATCGTGATGCGCCACGACCATGGGGTGGCCGGCGGTATCGCGCACGGAGGCCGTAAAGCCGAGCGCCGAAAGCGTTCTGACCAGCCACTCCGCCGCCTTGCGGCATTCCGCCTTGTAAGCGGGGTCCGTCGAAATCGACGGAATGCGTACGAGCTCGAACAGTCGCTCAAGGCTGGAGGTGAGATTATCGTCGGCGGTGGAAAGAATGGGGGAAACGTCTGTCATCGCTGATCCTGTCATGTCTGTCGTGACCCGGCGATAAGACGAAACATCCGGGCATCGCGCATCGCGGGAAACAAGGGGGCCGGCGCGTCGTGAATCGGCAAACGTGCGGCCGCCGGAACGATAGAGCAGTTCAGGGAAAGTGCGAAGCGGTTTCGGGCTGTAAATGCTATTTCGCTTTTTTGGCGCTTTCGATCGCCCGGCGCATATATTCCAGCAGAAGCTGCCTCTCGAAACGCCGGAAATCCTTGAGCAACGCATCTTCGGTGGCTTCGGAGGCGGCAATGGCGTTGGCTTCCAGATCCCTGCCGCGCTGGGTCAGTTCGATGATCTGGGCACGGCGGTCGCTTGGATGGGATTTGCGGACGATCAGCCCATCGCGTTCCATGCGCGAGAGCGTATTGGCGAGCGTCGCCTGTTCGACATCGATCCGATCCAGCAATTGCCGCTGCGTCAGGCCGTCCTCATGCCAGAGTTCGATGAGGATGGGGAATTGCCCGGGCGAGAAACCCAGGGCGGCGGCTCTTTTCTGCAGCGCCATGGTGAATTCCCGCGCCATTCTCGAAGCGAGATAGATTGCCGATTCGTCCCGGGAAAAACCCATTCTTCCGCCCATAAAGCATCACGGCCGGCTCAGCCCGGCAATTCGATAGCGCGATATATATCGCATGATATGTTTAAGCCAGACCGAAATAGTGCATAAAACAAAACCGCCATGGCCGGGAGGGGTCGGCCATGGCGGTCATATTGGAGGACAAAGGCCCGGAGAGGGGGAAAGGCCTTTGTCCGGTCTGACGCGGCGGGGGACGAGCCAGCTATCAGACTACGGCGTGATCAGGCGCCGTCCACTAAGAAATGTGTCTCCAAATACGGCTTTTCAAGGGAAGAATGGATTACAAATCGGTAAGGTGTGGCGACGTTTAGCTGCGGTCCTCAATTTTGCGTTTTGCTCTCATCGCAAGGAGGAAATTCGTGCTTCCTGCAAGCAAAATGAAGGACGCAAAAAACATAAGCTGCGCGGCAAGGTCTCCCAGCGGGTGAAGCACCAACAAGAGGAACGCCGCGATCACTGCGGAGTTGAGAAAATGAAATTCCGCAGTTCCGAAGATGCTGCGTGTTGCATCAAGGCGTTGCGGAAAAAAGGCACGTAGGCCCCTGCTAGCCAGAAGAAAAAGCGGCGCTAGGAGAGATTTCTGAAAAATTGTTATCGTTTGATCTTCTTGGAGCCATGAGCAGACCACAACGATCGCGGTGAGGAGGACTGCTCCAAAATACGCCTGAAATATCGAAACTTTGGACATCCGCTTTTCCCTGGAAATCAACAAAGATATAGCCTCGCATCTGATCTCCACGATAGACCTTTCGCCTTCGGCGCGCTATCCATGCTACCCATGAAAAAAGGCGATCATCTCTTCCTCGTTGACGGCTCCGGTTTCATTTTCCGGGCCTTCCATGCCATCCCGCCGCTGAACCGCAAGTCGGACGGGCTGCCGGTCAACGCCGTCTCCGGCTTCTGCAACATGTTGTGGAAGCTCCTGAAGGATGCGCGCAATACCGATGTCGGCGTCACGCCGACCCATTTTGCTGTCATTTTCGACTATTCGTCGAAAACCTTTCGCAACGAGCTTTACGACCTCTACAAGGCCAACCGCACTGCGCCGCCGGAAGATCTGGTGCCGCAATTCGGCCTGATCCGTGAGGCGACGCGCTCCTTTAACCTTCCCTGCATTGAGACGGAAGGCTTTGAGGCGGACGATATCATCGCCACCTATGCCCGGCAGGCCGAGGCAATCGGAGCCGATGTCACCATCATCTCCTCCGACAAGGATCTGATGCAGCTCGTCACGGCTAATGTACATATGTACGACGCCATGAAGGACAAGCAGATCGGCGTTCCGGACGTTGTCGAGAAGTGGGGCGTAGGCCCGGAAAAGATGATCGACCTGCAGGCAATGACGGGCGATTCGACTGACAATGTTCCTGGCATTCCTGGCATCGGCCCGAAGACGGCGGCACAATTGCTGGAGGAATACGGCGATCTCGATACACTGCTGGCGCGGGCAGGCGAAATCAAGCAGCAGAAGCGCCGGGAAAATATCATCGCCAATGCGGAGCTTGCCCGCCTTTCTAGACAGCTCGTGGCACTCAGGACCGATGTGCCGCTGGATCAGTCTCTCGAAGCGCTGGTGCTCGAACCACAGAACGGCCCGAAACTGATCGCCTTCCTGAAAGCGATGGAGTTCACGACGCTGACACGCCGGGTTGCCGAGGCGACCGAAACCGACGCTTCCGCCATCGATGCCGCCAATGTGCCGGTACAATGGGGCGCCGAAGCCCATGGTCCCGATCTGGATGCGCCGGCTGCCGCCGTCGTTAAGGTTGGCGAAGCGGCCGCTGACGCGACGGGCGCTCCGCCAAGGAAAGCAACAGGTGAAGGCAGCGCGCCCGCCGATCTTGCCACAGCGCGACAGGCGCTTTTTTCCGCCGCCAAGATCGATACGACCGCCTATCTGACGATCAGGGACCTTGACACGCTCGACCGCTGGATCGCGGCGGCCCGGGAGACGGGTGTTGTTGCCTTCGATACGGAAACGACCTCGCTCGACCCGATGCAGGCGGAACTTGTCGGTTTTTCTCTGGCCATTGCCGATAACGGCAAGGATGCCACGGGCACCGATATCCGGGCCGCCTATGTTCCCTTGACGCACAAGACCGGCTCAGGTGGCGATCTCTTCAGTGATGGCATCAAGCTCGCCGAAGGGCAGGTGCCCTTTGCCGAAGCTCTGGAGCGTCTGAAGGACCTGCTTGAGGACGAGGCTGTCCTCAAGGTCGCGCAGAACCTCAAATACGATTACCTGCTGATGAAACGCCACGGCGTCGTCATGCAGAGCTTCGACGACACGATGCTGATTTCCTATGTGCTTGAGGCCGGAAAGGCCACACATGGCATGGATTCCCTGTCCGAACGCTGGCTCGGCCACACGCCTATTGCCTATAAGGACGTGACGGGATCGGGCAAGTCGAGCGTCACCTTCGATTTTGTTGATATCGACAAGGCAACCGCCTATGCGGCTGAGGATGCTGACGTCACGCTGCGGCTGTGGATGGCGCTTAAGCCCCGGCTTGTCTCGGAACGGCTGACCAAGGTTTATGAACGGCTGGAACGCCCCCTTGTGCCCGTACTGGCGCATATGGAGGAGCGCGGCATCACCGTGGACCGGCAGATACTGTCGCGCCTTTCCGGCGAACTTGCCCAAAAGGCTGCGAGCTTCGAAGAGGAAATCTACGAGCTGGCGGGCGAGCGTTTCAACATCGGTTCGCCAAAGCAACTCGGCGATATTCTGTTCGGCAGGATGGGTCTGCCCGGCGGCTCGAAAACCAAGACCGGCCAATGGTCAACATCGGCGCAGGTTCTGGAAGATCTGGCAGCGGAAGGTGCTGAACTGCCGCGCAAGATCGTCGACTGGCGACAGCTGACCAAGCTGAAATCCACCTATACCGATGCGCTGCCCGGTTATATCCATCCCGAGACGAAACGGGTGCACACTTCCTACGCGCTCGCCTCCACCACCACGGGGCGCCTCTCGTCCTCGGAGCCGAACCTTCAGAACATCCCGGTTCGCACGGCCGAAGGACGCAAGATCCGCACGGCCTTCATCACTACGCCAGGACACAAGCTTCTGTCGGCCGATTACAGCCAGATCGAGTTGCGTGTGCTTGCCCATGTCGCCGATATCCCGCAGCTTAGAAACGCCTTCGAAAACGGCATCGACATTCATGCGATGACCGCGTCGGAAATGTTCGGCGTGCCTGTCGAGGGTATGCCGTCGGAAGTGCGCCGCCGCGCCAAGGCCATCAACTTCGGCATCATCTACGGCATTTCCGCTTTCGGTCTCGCCAACCAGCTCAGCATCGCCCGCTCGGAAGCGGGGGACTACATCAAGAAATATTTCGAGCGTTTTCCCGGTATTCGCGACTACATGGAAGCAACCAAGGCCTTCGCCCGCGAAAACGGTTATGTCGAGACGATTTTCGGCCGTCGTGCCCATTATCCGGAAATCCGCTCTTCCAACCCGTCCGTGAAAGCTTTCAACGAACGTGCGGCCATCAACGCGCCGATCCAGGGCTCGGCCGCCGATATCATCCGCCGGGCCATGGTCCGCATCGAGCCGGCGCTGGAGGCGGAAAAGCTCTCCGCCCGCATGCTTTTGCAGGTGCATGACGAACTCATCTTCGAAGTCGAGGAAGCGGAAATCGAAAAGACCCTGCCTGTCGTCGTCTCTGTCATGGAGAATGCGGCCATGCCGGCCATTTCGATGAGGGTGCCGCTGAAAGTGGATGCACGCGCGGCCGACAATTGGGATGAGGCGCATTGATCGGCCTTTGAGCGGCGGATGTCATTACTTTGTCGCGTGCGGGGACTAGGGGAAACGTCTCACAAGGAGTTTCCCATGCACGCCCCGCTGGTCTCGAAAGATCTCGACTATATTTCCGTCGCCAACCACGATCAGCCGCCGCGCCATCTCGGCAGCCGCTTCAATGCGGATGGCGAGTTTCTGCCGGAGCCCGGCAATACCGTTGTAAGCCATCTCGCCAGCGGATCGCAGACCGAAAAAGCGATCATCGCAACCCGCCAGCGCTTTCTGGACATGCCGGAGGCGTCGCAGCTTGCCTTCACGCCGATTTCCAGCCTGCATATGACCGTGTTTCAGGGCATCATCGAGTTCCGCCGCGCCTTGCCCTACTGGCCGGAAAACATTCCTCTCGATACGCCGATTGACGTGATGACCGATTATTATCGCGACCGGCTCTTCGCCTTTCCGGCCCTGCCGGCATTCAACATGCAGGTGACGGGCCTGCGCCCGACGGGCCTTGTCATGAAGGGTGCTACGGCCGAGGATGACCGGATCGTGGCTCTCTGGCGGGATGAATTTGCCAAGTTGTTCGGCTATCGCCACCCGGATCATGAAACCTACGAATTTCACATCACCCTGTCTTACATCATCAGCTGGTTCGAGCCGGAATCCCTGCCGCGCTGGCAGGCCATGCTGGATGAAGAACTTGAAAAACTGCGCGCTGCCGCGCCGGTCATAGAGATGCGACCGCCAGCTTTCTGTGAATTCAAGGATATGAACCACTTCAAGGAACTCGTTGTTTTCGATAAACCCGCGCCTGTGATTCCCGATATCTGAGACAGGCCTGCCGCGCTGATTTCCCTGAATCGGAAAAAATGCGCATCAGGGCTGGTCAAAGCCCGTTTGGGCATGTATAAGCGCGCCAAATTTCCGATATCGAGACATCCGACATTCGGCCTTTGGTTCTGGCCGGTTCCGTTGTTTCGCCGCTTAAGTGGAGTAACAAAAATGGCTGTACCAAAAAGAAAAACAAGCCCGTCCAAGCGCGGTATGCGCCGCTCGGCTGACGGTCTCAAGTCTGCGACCTACGTTGAAGACAAGAACTCCGGCGAACTGCGCCGTCCGCACCATATCGATCTGAAGACCGGTATGTATCGCGGCCGTCAGGTTCTGACGCCGAAGGAAAGCGCATAAGCTTTTCTGAAAGCATCTATGCAAAAACCGGCCCCCGTGGCCGGTTTTTTTTTTTGAGGGCCGTTCTGCTGTCTTTTCCGCTCACTTGGAAAATTCGGCCACTCCTCCTACACTCTTTTAGAGAGAGCAGGTTTCGATGCCTGCAAAAGGCGGGGAGCTTCGGTGAAATATCGCTGGATTTTGTTGATGCTTCTCAGCCTCGGCCTCGGTTATGGCGCCGTGACCAGAGGTGGCGGCATTATTGCGGAAAGCTATTTCGGCGAAATGTCCGATCAGGGCCGCACCACTCTGCGGCTGGCCGTTTCCGCCCTCGGCGGGCTTTTGAGCCGCTACGAGCCGCTGCCGGCTCTGATCGCCGATCATGACGACATTGAGGAACTGGTCGCACATCCCAAGGATGCCGAACTGCGCCAGCGCGCCAATGTCTATCTCAAATCCATCAACACCCTGCTGGAATCCTCCGATATTTACATCATCACGCTGGATGGGGAGACAATCGCCGCCAGCAACTATGATGGTCCGACCAGCTTCGTCGGTGAGAATTTCAGCTACCGTCCCTATTTTCAGGACGCCGTCAAAGGTTTCCAGTCGCGGTTCTTCGCGCTTGGCACCACGTCCCACAAGCGTGGCTATTATTTTTCGGCGCCCATCCTTTTTAATGAGGAGATCAAGGGCGTCATCGTCTTTAAGGTCGACATTGAAGGCATAGAAGCCTCCTTCGGCAATGGCGAGAACCGAATTCTGGTATCGGACCCGGAAGGCATCATCTTCATGACTGGAACGCCGCAATGGCTTTATTCCGGCCTGATGCCGCTGACGCCCGAGAGGCTGGCGCGCACGGAGACTTCTCGCCGCTACGCCAATGCAACGCTGAAGGAGTTGCCGGTGAAAAACGGCAATTTTGGCTCCCATCAACTGATGACAATCACCCAAAATGACGGTGAAAGGGAATATATGGTCCTGTCGCAGCCGATGCCCGACGCGGGCTGGACAGTCAGTGTGCTGATGGACACGGGTTCCCTCCGAACGCAGGTGAAGACGGCGATGATAGCCATCATCCTCTGCCTGTGTCTTGCTGCCGCGCTGATCGCCGCCATGCTGCAAAGGCGTCGTCGTCTGCGCGAACGCCTGACCCATCAGGCGGAGGCGCAGGCGGAACTGGAACGCCGGGTGGAGGAGCGCACCGCCGATCTGGCGCGGGTCAATCAGGAGATCGAACACGAAGTCGCCGAGCGCCGCCAGACGGAAAAACAGTTGCGCAAGATGCAGAACGAGCTGGTGCAGGCGGGCAAGCTCGCAGCGCTCGGCCAGATGTCGGCGGCGTTGTCGCATGAGTTCAACCAGCCGCTCGCAGCCGCCAAGAATTATGCCGAAAACGCCTCGCTTCTCGTGGAACGAGGACGGCTGGAGGAGGTGACAGAAAACCTCAGGCGCATTTCGGGCCTTATCGACCGTATGGCCTCCATCAGCAAACATCTCAGGAATTTCGCCCGTAAACCCAATGAAAAAACGGCCGCGGTAAGTCTCGAAGCCGTCCTTCGCGATACGCTCGAAATCGTCGGCGCGCGGCTGAAGGCCGCCGATGCGGTGCTGGATGTGGATCTCGGTCGGGTTCCGCTTGCCGTGAAAGCCGGCCCGGTGCGGCTGCAGCAGGTGCTCGTCAACATCATCTCCAATGCTGCCGATGCGGTGGAGGGACGCGAGGAACGCCGCATTGCGCTGCGGGCCGTGCAGCACGGCCAGTCGGTGTCGATTTTCATTCGTGATCGCGGTCCGGGCGTGCCGGCGGCGATTTCAGAACGCATTTTCGATCCCTTCTTCACCACCAAGGGCGTGGGGCGCGGCCTCGGTCTTGGCCTGTCCATATCCTATAATATCATCAAGGATTTCGGCGGCCAGCTGCGCGTCAGAAACCATGAAGACGGCGGGGCGGAGTTCGAGATCGAATTGCCAGCCGCCGCGTGGCGCGTGGAGGCGGCTGCGGAATGACCATGTCGCGGGTTCTGTTGATCGATGATGAGGAAGAGCTGCGCTTTTCCACGGCGCAGGCGCTGGAGCTCTCAGGCTGTGACGTCGCGATGCTCGCAAGCGCCGAACATGCGCTCGAACTCATCGGCTACAGCTTCGACGGCGTGGTGGTCAGCGATATCAGGATGCCCGGCATGGATGGTATGACGCTGCTGCAGAAGGTGCGGGAGCTTGATGCGGAGATACCTGTCATCCTGATGACAGGCCATGGCGATGTGCAGCTCGCGGTCAACGCCATGCGCAACGGCGCTTATGATTTCATCGAAAAGCCGTTCACGCCGCAATATCTTGCCGGCATCATCAAAAGGGCCAATGATCGGCGGGCGCTGGTGCTGGAAAACCGCCGTCTCAAGGCGGTGGCAGGCAAGCATGACGATCTCGAAACACGCCTACCCGGCAGAACTCAGATCATGGTCGATCTGCGGTATCGTATCCGCGCTATCGGTGCGACGGACGCCGATACGCTGATCGTCGGTGACACGGGCGCCGGCAAGGAGGTCGTGGCGCGCGCGCTTCACGATATCAGCGCCAGGGCCAACCGGCCATTCGTGGCGATCAATTGCGCCGCCCTTCCGCAGACGTTGATCGAAAGCGAGTTGTTCGGTCATGAGGCAGGCGCCTTCCCCGGTGCGCTGCGCCCGCGCTACGGCAAGTTCGAACATGCTCGCGGCGGCACCATATTGCTGGATGAGATCGGCTCCATGCCCTTCGAATTGCAGGGCCGCTTCCTGCGTGTCTTGCAGGAACGGGTGATTACCCGTCTCGGCTCGAATGAAACGGTCGAACTCGATGTCCGTTTTATCGCCACCAGCAAGGTCGATCTGGAACAGGAAGTCGCGGCCGGTCGGTTCCGTGCGGATCTTCTTTATCGGCTCAACGTGGCGACACTTCTCGTGCCGTCGCTCTCGCAGCGCAGCGCAGATATACCGTTACTTTTCCTGCATCTCGTGCGGGAAGCCGCTGCCCGCTACGGGCGGGAAGACATGGAGGTGCCGCAAAGTCTGCTTTCGGCCGTCTCCCTGCGTGAGTGGCCGGGCAACGTGCGTGAACTGCGCAATGCCGCAGACCGTTTCGTTCTCGGTCTGGAAAGCGATGTGTCCGAAGCCTCCCTGCCGTTTCATGATGACGGAAAAGCAGCCCTTGCCACACGGGTTGCGGCTTATGAAAAAAGCCTGATCGCACACGCAATCGCCGTGCACGGCGGAAATCTGAAATCCGTTTATGAAAATCTCGGCATTTCGCGCAAAACGCTCTACGAAAAAATGCAGAAATACGGCCTGCACCGGCACATGACCGAGGTCTGATGGGTGGATTTCCACCCATAGATCATTCCTTATGGGTAGAAATCCACCCATTGCCGTCCGGGATGGCAATAAAAGCGCACCGCACGACAAGACCGCCATTGCTGAACGGTGATCCCGGATCGCAAATATCTCACCCCGGTCGCCATGGAGGAGCATGCGCGGCTGAAGTGGCGAACATTTTCATCCGGGAGGAATCGATGAAAATACTGAAGACAGTCACCGGCCTTGCTGCTGCCGCTGCCGTTTCCCTTTTTGCGCTGTCCGCATCCGCTCAGAACTATCCAGAGCGCAATATCACCATGGTCGTGCCCTTTTCCGCTGGCGGCCCCACGGATACGGTCGCGCGTCTTGTCGCTGAATCCATGTCGAAGGACCTCGGCCAGCAGATCATCGTCGAAAATGTCGGCGGCGCAGGCGGCACGCTGGGTGCTGGTCGCGTGGCATCGGCCGATCCGGACGGTTATACCGTTCTTCTCCACCATATCGGCATGGCGACCAGCGCCACGCTCTACCGCAAGCTCGCCTATGACACGCTGAACGCCTTTGAATATGTCGGTCTGGTCACCGAAGTGCCGATGACCATCCTGTCGCGCAAGACCCTCGAGACGACGGATCTGAAAAGTCTGATCGACTATGCCAAGGCGAACAAGGACAAGGTGACCGTCGCCAATGCCGGCATCGGCGCCGCCTCGCATCTGTGCGGCATGCTGTTCATGAGCGCCATAGAGACACCGCTTGTCACCGTTCCCTATAAGGGCACAGGTCCGGCCATGACCGATCTTCTCGGCGGCCAGGTCGACATCATGTGCGACCAGACCACCAACACCACCAAGCAGATTCAGGGCGGAACCGTGAAAGCCTATGCCGTAACCACGGCCAAGCGGCTGGACGTGCTTCCGGATGTGCCGACGGTTGTCGAAGCAGGCCTGCCGAAGCTCGAAGTAGGTATCTGGCACGGCATCTATACGCCGAAGGGCACGTCTGCCGAAATCAACGAAAAGCTCTCCAAATCGCTGCAGGCCGCGCTGAAGGACGAGAATGTCGTAGCTCGTTTTGCTGAACTCGGCACCACGCCTTCCTCTGAAAGCGATGCGACGCCTGCGGCGCTGAAGGCCAAGCTTGAAAGCGAAATCGCCCGCTGGAAGCCGGTGATCGAAGCTGCCGGCCAATATGCCGACTGATGGCTGAAAGAATTACCGGCGGCGTCATGCCGCCGGTTTTTTGCCATCGATTTAACGCGCGGGACGGTGGGTTGCCGGCCGCAGTGGAGGGGCATCTTTCATGAAGTCGTTTTTTATTGACCCTGCCGAAGCAGTCTGCGGGGCAATTTTTATCGGGCTTGGCGCATTTTTTGCCCTGCAGTCCTATGGGCTGGAGATTGGGAGCGCATTCCGAATGGGACCCGGCTATTTCCCGCTTGTTTTGGCGATCATTCTGGTCCTGCTGGGTGGGGTGATATTCATGCGGTCCACGCGCATACAGGGTGAGGCTATCGGCGCGATTGCCTGGCGGGGGATATTTTTCATTCTGCCCGCCCCGATCTTCTTCGGCCTCACTGTCCGGGGTCTCGGTTTCGTTCCGGCACTTTTTTTCAGCGCCCTCATCGCTTCCTTCGCCTCGCACAAGATGAGCCCGGTCATGGCGGTCATTCTTTCCGCGGCGATCACGGTCTTTTCCGTCGCTGTTTTTAACTACGGTCTCGGCCTGCCGTTCCAGCGCTTCGGTCCCTGGCTTAAATTTTGAGGTGCCGTGATGGATTTGCTCGATAATCTCGCTCTCGGTTTCGTCACGGCTTCTTCGCTGGCAAACCTGTTCTTCTGCCTTATCGGCGTGTTGCTCGGCACTTTGATCGGCGTGCTGCCCGGCATCGGTGCGACGGCGACCATCGCCATGCTGCTGCCGATTACCTTCCAGCTCGAACCGGTCTCGTCGCTGATCATGCTCGCCGGCATTTATTACGGTGCGCAATATGGCGGCTCGACCACGGCCATCCTGATCAACATGCCCGGCGAATCCTCCTCTGCCGTTACCGCCATCGATGGCTATCAGATGGCGCGCAAGGGCAAGGCGGGGGCTGCTCTTGCCATCGCCGCCATCGGCTCGTTCTTTGCCGGCACGGTATCCACCTTCCTTGTGGCGATCTTCGCGCCGCCCTTGACGGCGATCGCGCTGGAGTTCGGCGCGGCGGAATATTTCTCGCTGATGGTCGTGGGCCTCGTCTCATCCATTGCGCTCGCCCATGGCTCCATCGTCAAGGCTCTGGCCATGGTCGTGCTCGGCCTGCTGCTCGGTCTGGTCGGCACGGATATTTACAGCGGCACGCCGCGCTTCACTCTCGGTATTCGCGAATATGCCGACGGTCTGAACTTCGTGGCTGTGGCCGTTGGCGTCTTCGGTATCGCCGAGATCCTGCGCAATCTCGAAAACGAGCGGACCCGCTCTGTGCTGATCGCCAAAGTCAGCAGCCTGATGCCGTCGAAGGAGGACTTCAAGGCCATGATCGGTCCGGTGTTGCGCGGCACTGTCATCGGTTCGGCACTCGGTATTCTGCCGGGTGGTGGCGCCATCCTTGCGGCATTTGCATCCTATACGGTTGAAAAACGCGTCTCCAAGAACCCGAAAGAATTCGGGCATGGCGCGGTGGCCGGGGTGGCCGGTCCGGAATCCGCAAACAACGCGGGTGCGCAGACCTCCTTCATCCCGCTGCTCACGCTCGGCATTCCCGCCAATCCGGTCATGGCGCTGATGATTGGCGCGATGATCATTCAGGGTATCGTGCCGGGTCCGAACGTTGCGACCGAACAGCCGGCGCTGTTCTGGGGCATCATCGCCTCCATGTGGATCGGCAACCTGATGCTCGTCATCCTGAACCTGCCCCTGATCGGGCTGTGGGTGAAGCTTCTGACGGTGCCTTATTATGTGCTGTTCCCCATCATCATGGCCTTCTGCGCCATCGGGGTCTACAGCGTCAATTCCAACGTCTTCGATCTGTATGCCGTCGCCTTCTTCGGCTTCATTGGCTATGTGCTGGTGAAACTGCGCTGCGAACCTGCACCGTTGCTGCTGGGCTTCGTGCTCGGTCCGCTGCTGGAGGAGAACCTGCGGCGCGCCATGATCCTGTCGCGCGGCGATCCATCGACCTTCGTCACCCGGCCGATCAGCGCCACCCTGCTTTTCATCGCGTTGGCCGTGCTGATCGTCGTCTTTCTGCCCAGCGTGAAGAAGAAACGCGAAGAGGTTTTCGTAGAAGAAGACTGAGGAATGCCAAAGACTCGGATGCCGGCGATGGAAACACCGCCGGCTTTTTTCGTTTCCGGATCGCCATGACGAATTTGCTTCACCAAAGCGACATATGGTTGACTCCCAAGCTTTTACGCCCAAGGAAGGGCTGGAAAGAGAGGTCGATATGACGTCGGAAACCGAAAAACGCATCATCATACTCGAAGAAACGGCCGCGCATCAGGCGAAGGTGATAGAAGAACTCTCTGATCAGCTGGCGGAGCAGTGGAAGGTGGTGGAGCAGACCCGTGCCAAGCTGGACCGCCTGACGGAGAGGTTTCTGAGCCTCGAAGAGCAATCGCTGGACGCGCCTGCAATTACCCGGCCGCCGCATTATTGACAGGGAAGAGCCAATGAAAAACGACACCGCCGAGCTAGCCGCCGATATCGTCGATTTCTGGAAGAAGGCCGGACCGGAGAAGTGGTTCGACAAGGACGCCGCCTTCGATAACCGCTTTCACGACCGTTTCCGCGACGCCCATTTTGCGGCCGCAAGACGTGAATTGGACAACTGGCTGGAGGACGCGGAAAGCAGCCTCGCGCTGATGCTTCTGCTGGATCAGTTTCCGCGCAACTGCTTTCGCGGCACCGCGCACATGTATGCGACCGATCCTCTGGCGCGGCTTTTTGCCGATGAGGCCATCCACAGCGGGCATGATCAGGCGGTGAGTGAGGATTTGCGGGTGTTCTTCTATCTGCCCTTTTCCCATGCCGAAGATATCGAGGCCCAGCAGCGTGCCTGCGTCCTGAACCATCCGCTTGGCGGGCTTTATCTTCACCATGCCGAAGAACATCGCGATATCATCGAGCGTTTCGGCCGCTTTCCGCATCGTAACAAGATATTGTTGCGAGAAACGACACCGGAGGAGCGGCAATATCTGGAAGAGGGCGGCTTTTCCGGTTGAGCCAGAAACGAAAACGCCGCCAGTCCCTGATGGCGGCGGCGTTCTAAAAGCGGGGAAGCGGCAGCGATCAGCCGTCGAAGAATTCCTTCATCCGGGCAAAGAAGCCCGTCGATTCCGGATTATTCTCCTTGGAGGAGAGCTGCTCGAATTCCTGCAACAGCTCGCGCTGCCGCTTGCTGAGTTTCTGCGGCGTCTCGATCTGAATCTGGATATAAAGGTCGCCCGTCTGCGCTGAACGCAGCACCGGCATACCCTTGCCCTTCAGACGGAACTGCTTGCCCGGCTGGGTTCCTTCCGGAACCGTAACCCGCGATTTGGTGCCGTCGAGCGTCGTGACATCGAAAGTGCCGCCGAGCGCCGCCGTCGTCATGGAGATCGGCACGGTGCAATAAAGGTCGGCGCCGTCGCGCTGGAAGAATTCATGCGGACGCACGGACAGGAAGATGTAAAGATCGCCCGCCGGACCGCCGCGCATGCCAGCTTCGCCTTCGCCCTGCAGGCGAATGCGGGTGCCGTCTTCAATGCCCGAGGGAATGTTGACCGAGAGCGAGCGCTCTTCCGTTACACGGCCCTGACCATGGCACTTGCCGCACGGATCGGAGATCGTTTGCCCGCGGCCATGGCAGGTGGGGCAGGTGCGTTCCACCGAGAAGAAGCCCTGTGCTGCGCGCACGCGGCCGGAACCCTGACAGGTAGCGCAGGTCTTCGGCTGTGTACCTGGTTTGGCGCCAGAGCCCGAACAGACATCACAGGTGATCGAGGTAGGAACCCTGATCTGCGCCGTCTTGCCGGTGAAGGCCTCTTCCAGCGTGATTTCCATGTTGTAGCGAAGATCGGCGCCGCGTTCGCGCCCGCCGGAAGAGCGGCGCGCACGGCCACCACCCATCATCTCGCCGAAGATGTCCTCGAAGATGTCGGAGAAGCCGCCATTGGCGAAACCGCCGCCACCCATGCCGCCGCCGCCCATGCCGCCATTTTCAAATGCGGCGTGGCCGAAACGGTCATAGGCCGCTCGTTTCTGAGGGTCCTTCAACGTCTCGTATGCTTCGTTGATTTCCTTGAATTTCCGTTCGGAATCGGCATCGTCCGGGTTCTTGTCCGGATGGTATTTCATCGCGAGTTTGCGGAAGGCGCTTTTCAGCTCTTTTTCGTCCGCAGTCTTGCTGACGCCAAGTGTTTCGTAAAAGTCTGCTTTCGCCATTCAGTTAACAAGCCTCGCAAATGGATTTCCGGCTGCACGTCGGCAGCCGGATGTCTTGCATAAATTGTCAGGAGACGGAAAGTCACGCGATTAAGCGGACTTCTTGTCGTCCTTGATTTCTTCATAGTCGGCGTCGACGACGTCGTCCTTGCCTTCTTCGGAAGCATCGCCGGCCTCGGCCTGCTGCGCTTCGTAGATGGCCTGACCAAGCTTCATGGAAACTTCCATGAGGGTCTGGGTCTTGGCCTGAATGTCGTCTGCATCCGGCTCAGCGGCTTCGACGGCGGTCTTCAGGCTGGCAATGGCGTCTTCGATAGCCTTGCGGTCAGTTTCGGAAACCTTGTCGCCATATTCCTTCACCGACTTCTCGGTGGAGTGGATGAGGCTTTCGGCCTGGTTCTTGGCTTCCACACCCGCACGACGCTTCTTGTCGGCCTCGGCATTGGCTTCGGCGTCCTTCACCATCTTTTCGATGTCGGCGTCGGAGAGACCTCCGGAGGCCTGGATGCGGATCTGCTGTTCCTTGCCGGTGCCCTTGTCTTTCGCCGAAACCTGCACGATGCCGTTGGCGTCGATATCGAAGGTCACTTCGATCTGCGGAACGCCACGCGGTGCCGGCGGCAGGCCGACGAGGTCGAACTGGCCGAGCAGCTTGTTGTCCTGCGCCATTTCGCGCTCACCCTGCGAGACGCGGATGGTCACGGCCGACTGGTTGTCTTCGGCGGTCGAGAAGGTCTGGCTCTTCTTGGTCGGGATCGTCGTGTTGCGATCGATCAGACGGGTGAAAACGCCACCCAGCGTTTCGATGCCGAGCGACAGCGGGGTCACATCGAGCAGCAGAACGTCCTTGACGTCGCCCTGCAGAACGCCAGCCTGAATGGCGGCGCCCATGGCGACCACTTCATCCGGGTTCACGCCCTTGTGCGGCTCCTTGCCGAACAGCTGCTTGACGACTTCCTGCACCTTCGGCATGCGGCTCATGCCACCGACGAGAACGACTTCGTCGATCTCGGAAGCGGAAACGCCGGCATCCTTGAGCGCTGCCTTACACGGTGCGACGGTGCGCTGCACCAGATCGTCAACCAGGCTTTCGAATTTGGCGCGGGTCAGCTTCAGCGTCAGGTGCTTCGGACCGGAAGCATCGGCCGTGATGAACGGCAGGTTGATTTCGGTCTGCTGCGAGGAGGAAAGTTCGATCTTTGCCTTTTCGGCCGCTTCCTTGAGGCGCTGCAGAGCGAGCTTGTCGTTCTTCAGGTCGATACCCTGATCCTTCTTGAACTCGCCGGCCAGATATTCGACCAGACGCATGTCGAAGTCTTCACCGCCAAGGAAGGTATCGCCGTTGGTGGACTTCACTTCGAAGACGCCGTCGCCGATTTCCAGGACGGAAATATCGAAGGTACCGCCGCCAAGGTCGTAAACGGCGATGGTCTTGCCGTCCTTCTTGTCGAGGCCGTAAGCGAGTGCTGCCGCAGTCGGCTCGTTGATGATACGCAGGACGTCGAGACCTGCAATGCGGCCGGCATCCTTGGTTGCCTGGCGCTGCGCATCGTTGAAGTAGGCGGGAACGGTGATAACGGCCTTCTCGACCTTTTCACCGAGGTAAGATTCAGCCGTTTCCTTCATCTTCTGAAGGATCATCGCGGAAATCTGCGAAGGGGAATAGGGCTTGTCCTGCGCCTTCACCCATGCGTCGCCATTGTCACCCTTGACGATCTCGAAGGGAACAAGAGCCTTGTCCTTCTCGACGGTCGGGTCTTCATAACGGCGGCCGATCAGGCGCTTGACCGCAAACAGGGTGTTGGTCGGGTTGGTGACCGCCTGGCGCTTGGCCGGCTGGCCGACAAGGCGCTCGCCATCGTCGGAAAATGCCACCATGGACGGCGTGGTGCGCGCGCCTTCCGCGTTTTCAATTACTTTCGTGTCCTTGCCGTCCATCACTGCGACGCAGGAATTGGTCGTGCCAAGGTCGATACCGATTACTTTTGCCATGCTCTTCTCTCCTTGAAGCGAGCTGCCGGAACCCCGTGAGGCATTCTTGTGGCAACTCCTTGACTTGGATTTGCAGCCTTCGCTGCTGTTATGCGGCGTATATAAGGAGCGATTTTTCCTGCTGCAAGGCGCAAGACAGGGGGAAGCGCAGCAAAAAAGCGCAAGAAACCCCTGTCTGTGCAGAAGCATAGCCATCACGGCTTGCGGAAGCGGGAAAACGCGGCTCGGGCTCTACGCGGCGTTGCCGGTCGGCATCGCGGCGAGCGACCTGTTGAGACTGGATTTTAACGGTATCGGGGTGTGTCCGACTTGAGAGATAGGTGACGTTTTGTACCGGAGACATGGGTAACACTTTTCGCTTTGCGGGAGGTGTTGATGCCGTGGAGAGAGACTTCGGTTA
>NZ_JAQKGP010000028.1:0-65654 GCF_027956525.1 Agrobacterium sp. ST15.13.013 | reverse complement strand
TCGCCGCGAGCGCCCAGAACATCAAGAAAATAGCGATGGCGCTCACGAAAGCACCCAAACCCGCCTAGGGATGAGGAAACGAGGCTCATCTTATCTCCCGTTCACCCGCAAAAGACGACAACAAAACGTCATCATCCCGAAAAAGAAAAAACCCGCCGAAAATATCGACGGGTTTGTCAGCGGTCTGAGGCGGCGAAGGCCGCCTCTTTTTATGCGCGGTTTCAAAAGCCCGGATTGCTATTGCCGAGGCTCGAACTGATAGGTTTTTTTCAGGGTAATATCCCGAACGCTGCCAATGCCCAGAAACGGCGTATTGTCGGCATCAAAAATCGCCCTGCCCTTCGCCACGATCCATCGGTTCGATCCGTCCGGCAGATTGACCTTATAACGCTGGTCAAAAAAAACACCTGTCGTAATGCTCTCAAAAATGGCCTGTGCCACCTGATCGCGCATTTCGACATCTATTCTTTCGAGTATAGCCTCGATCGTCACCCCGCGTGACGCAACCGGTTCCGAAAAGCCATGACACTCCGCGGTGACGGCATCCATGATCAGCCTGTTGTCGGAAATACTCCACATGTAATAGCCAAGCGCATTGTCTGAATCCGTTTTGTCCCCCAGCACGAACCCCCCCGGACATTTTTCCTGACGAAAGCTAACATCAGACCTCTGATATTCCACCCCTCGTTTTTTAGGGTGAGGCCGATGTCCACCGGAGCGTGCATTGATATCCACCGAAATTTCACGCCGGTCAGATCGGAGTACGGTCTCAAAGGAGCGATAAATTCCTGGGGGACATCGCAAAGCCGCCAACCTCGTCCTACATAACTGTGCGACGAAATTTCATAGGAGGCTAATATGCTGCGAACTGCTCTCACTTTCGGAGTGCTGACGGCAACTGCCGCTCTTGCCGGGTGCCAGACGTGGGAAAGCCCATATCGAGGGTCTCAATGGCGCATGGACCAAGTGATGGACGGTGACCCGTATCGCGTCGGAGATGGCAACCATCAGGGAAATGGTACCGCCTCAAATATCATTCGACGCTAGGTCGCGACGAGCATGCTGAAGTAGCGGCAGGTCGAGAATCTTCCGAACCAAATTATAAAGCCCGGGTAGTGACGAAAATCACATCGAAGCCGCCCGAGCTCTGTTCCAACGAAACCGCGAGCAGAAAACAGAAAGCTATCTAAACGACTGGCTAAAAAAGAAAAAACCCGCCGAAGCGGGTTTCTTTGGTGCGGTCGAGAAGACTCGAACTTCCACGGGTTGCCCCACAGCGACCTCAACGCTGCGCGTCTACCAATTCCGCCACGACCGCATCGTGGTAGGCGTCGACTTGCGCCGACGGGGGTGCATGTAGCAAAAGGATTTTCGGTGCACAAGAGCGTCGTGACAGTTTTTTGAAATTAAAAATCGCACCGCACCATCCTATATGCAGGAAGCCCGGAAATGCTGGGGTTGCGGCCGTCTCGCCATTTTGCGAGAAGGCTGTGGAAAGGACTTTTTCATGCTCACACGCACCGATATAGAGACAAACATGCTGCCCGCTCCCGGTTCGCCGCCCGTTCGCTGGCGAATCTCGGAAGGCCTCGTCCCCTATGAGCAGGCGATTGAGGAAATGGAGCGTGAAGTCGCCGCCATTGCCAGCGGCGAGGCCGATGAACTCGTCTGGCTTCTGGAACATCCGCCGCTCTACACCGCCGGCACCAGCGCCGATGCCGCCGACCTTATAGAGCCGGAGCGCTTCCCCGTCTTCGCCACCGGTCGCGGCGGTGAATATACCTATCACGGGCCAGGCCAGCGCGTTGTCTACGTGATGCTCGATCTGAAACGGCGGCGGCAGGATGTCCGCGCCTATGTGGCGGCGCTGGAGGATGTCATCATCCGCACGCTCGACAAGATGAATGTCCGTGGCGAGCGGCGCGAGGACCGCGTCGGCGTCTGGGTCAGGCGGCCGGAGAAACCACTGCTTCCCGATGGCGGCATGGCCGAGGATAAGATCGCGGCGCTTGGCATCAGGCTGCGCAAATGGGTGAGCTTCCACGGGCTCTCGATCAATGTCGATCCCGACCTCTCGCATTTTTCCGGCATCGTTCCCTGTGGCATCAGCGCCTATGGCGTCACCAGCCTTGTCGATCTTGGATTGCCGGTTATGATCGGAGACGTCGACGTTCTGCTGCGCGAGGCCTTCGAGGAGGTTTTTGGCCCGGCAGTGCCCGAAACCGGCGCAAGCGGCTGATCCCACCGCAACCTTTGCCGCAGGCCGGTGTTTCCAGCATCGATCACCACAAGAGGAGGAACGATCATGTTCACAACATCCGCTTATGCCTGCGATGACGGTTCTTCGCCGATGAAGCTTGCGACCATCAAGCGTCGCGATCCCGGCCCGCGCGACGTCGAAATCGAGATCGAATTCTGTGGCGTCTGCCACTCCGATATCCACACGGCCCGCAGCGAATGGGCGGGCTCCCTCTACCCTTGCGTTCCCGGCCACGAAATCATCGGCCGCGTCGGCCGTGTCGGCTCGCAGGTCACCCGGTTCAAGGCAGGCGACCGCGTCGGCGTCGGCTGTATTGTCGATAGCTGCCGGGAATGCGCAAGCTGCGCCGAGGGTCTGGAACAATATTGCGAAAACGGCATGACCGGCACCTATAATTCCCCCGACAAGGCGATGGGCGGCGGCGCGCATACGCTTGGCGGCTATTCCGCCCATGTGGTCGTCGATGACCGTTACGTCCTCAACATTCCCGAAGGCCTCGATCCGGCGGCAGCAGCACCCCTGCTCTGCGCGGGTATCACCACCTATTCGCCGCTACGTCACTGGAACGCCGGACCCGGCAAGCATGTCGGCGTCGTCGGTCTTGGCGGTCTCGGCCATATGGCCGTCAAGCTCGCCAATGCCATGGGCGCAAAGGTGGTGATGATCACCACCTCGCCCGCCAAAGCGGAGGATGCGAAAAAGCTCGGCGCCCACGAGGTGATCGTCTCACGCGACGCCGAGCAGATGAAGAAGGCCGCTTCGAGCCTCGATCTCATCATCGATGCCGTGGCCGCCGACCATGACATCAACGCCTATCTGGCGCTGCTGAAACGTGACGGCGCGCTGGTTCAGGTGGGCGCGCCGGAAAAGCCGCTCTCGGTGATGGCCTTCAGCCTCATTCCCGGCCGCAAGACCTTTGCCGGCTCGATGATCGGCGGCATTCCCGAGACGCAGGAAATGCTCGATTTTTGCGCCGAAAAAGGCATCGCCGCCGAAATCGAGATGATCGATATCGATCAGATCAACGACGCTTATGAACGCATGATAAAAAGCGATGTGCGTTATCGCTTCGTCATTGATATGAAGAGCCTGCCGCGCCAGAAGGCCGCCTGACCCTGAAAGGGGGCGACCTTGCGGGCGCCCCTTTCCCGTTGGACCTTTCGGTCGAAAGCGCAGCCTGCCCCATGACTCCCCGCTCTATGACCAGCCAGACCGGTTTCAACGATATCGCCAGGGGCATGACCATCATGGCGGGTTGCATGCTGGTGCTGCCGGTCATGGATGCGATTGCCAAATACATGGCGGTAAGCGGTGGCATGTCGCCAGCGCAGGTGACCTTCTATCGCTTCTTTTTCCAGCTGCTCTGCACCCTGCCGCTGCTGATCGTGGTGTCGCCCAGGGCGCTGTTCAGCGCCAAGCGGCCATGGATGAACTGCCTGCGTGGCGTCCTGCACGCCTCGGCCAGCCTGATGTTCTTCGCCGCCGTCAAATACATGCCGCTCGCCGATGTCTTCGCAATCTATTTCGTCGAGCCCTTCATGCTGACCATGATGTCGGCCCTCTTCCTCGGCGACAAAGTGGGCTGGAAGCGCTGGACCGCGATTGCGGTGGGCTTCAGCGGCGCGCTGATCGTCATCCAGCCCAGCTTCGAAATCTTCGGCTGGACGTCGCTTCTGCCGGTTGCCTGCGCCTTTCTTTATACGCTTTACCTCTTTTTGAACCGCGCCATCGGCGATGCCGACAGCCCGTTGGTCATGCAGACCATGTCCGGCATCGCGGGGACCGTATTCATGGGTGCCGCACTCTTCGCCGGTGATGCGCTAGGCGACCAGGATTTCGCCGTCTCGCTTCCGCAATCCGGCTTCGCCCTTGCCCTTCTCGTATTATTGGGATCGATATCCGGCTACATGCACCTGTTGATCGTCAGGGCCTTCCGGCTGGCGCCGCTTTCTCTGCTGGCGCCGTTCCAGTATTTCGAGATCATCTCGGCGACGATCCTCGGTTATGCGCTGTTTTCAGATTTTCCGACGCCGTCGAAATGGCTTGGCATCGTCATTATCGTCGCATCCGGCCTGTTCATCATCTGGCGCGAGCGCCAGAAAGACGGCGCAAACCCGCCGCTTGACGGACAATGACAGCCGGCACAGTTATTTCTCAACTCTTCGAGGGCAGCGGCCCTTCGTCGTGATGGTCCTGCGCCTCCACGAGACTGCCAAGCAGCCAGAGGGAAACCTCGGCCGCCTCTCCGGCCGACTTGAACCGGTATGAGCCGCTATATTTCGGCATGTCGAAGAAGGTGACGACGAAACCGTCACCGCTCTCAAGACTTTCGACCCGGATGCGCTCGGGATCGATCATCACGCACACATAATGCGATCCCATATTGCGCATGAAGCCGGCCTTGTTGTCGTGCAGCCGCACGAAGGCACCACCACCATCCGCCGTCATATGCAGGCTTCTGATCGCCTCATTGGGAAAGGCGCGGGCGAAATCCATGATCGCCTGCCCCACATCATGACTGTTATCCTCATCCGTCGCCCGCGACATGCGCCAGGCGTAAACGGCAAAGACTGAAAGCAGCACGAAAACGATAATCCAGATCGCAATATTCATCCGGGGCGCTCCCTCAGTATAACAACATCAAGATTCGCGAATCGAAACGATGCGAACCGATTCAGGTTCATATAGACCGAGGCTTGTGTGAAGTGTGGCTAGCGGGATCGACCTCGATTCGCAGCCTGGCTCAGTCAGCGCCATTAGAAACGCTTGAGGAAGGAAGCCTTTGCCAACAGCCATTGCCGGCGAAGCTGCGACAGTTGCAGGTCGCCGTCAAATACGCCGCTCCCCGCCTTTCTCGCGGCTGCGATGACCGGACCGGACAGGGCGACGGGAAGATAGGCGGCAAAGACATTTTTCGAAATCTTCGCACGCCTCGCCTTCTCGATATGATCCAGCGCATGGGCCGCAAAAATTTCTATGGCGATACCGATGCGCTGCCTGTCCTGCCCTTCGAGAAATGTTTCGCGGTCTAGCCCGGCCGCAGCCAGCATATCGGCGGGAATATAAACCTGCCCGCGACGCCGGTGCAGCGGCATGAGCAGCAACATGCCGGCCATGGCCTGCGCCACGCCCGCGTGCCCTGCCGCCTCCGCGCTGGATGCGGCGTCTTCAGTGGAAAGCACGAGACTTGCAAGCTGGATCAATGCGGATGCGGTCTCTCCGGCATAGCCTTCCAGCGCATTGCGATCCTCGAACAGGTCGTCATAGAGATCGAAGATACGCGCCTCGATCATATTAGCCAGAACCGGACGCGGCAGGCGATAGTGCTCGATCGTCGTCAAAAGCGCTGCAGCCACCGGGTGGGATTGGCTGTCGCCGTGTGGATTGCCGTCGAGAAGATCGCGCCACCATTGCATGCGCACCTCGCCGGGCAGTGCTTCGCGCACGGAATCGCGGATGCGGGCGATTTCGGCGTTGAAGGCGTATAATGCGGCAAGGGCATTGCGCCTGTCTGCGGGCGACAGAAGAGACGCGAGATAGCGATCGCGATCGGTATCGCGCAGCGTCGCGAGGCAGACGTCGAGATTTTCTGTGGGTGCCATGGTTCCCCGCGCGAAACGTCCTGTCAGCCTTCGACGGCAATCAGCGCCGCAGCCACAGCGCGCGATTCCGACAGCATGATATTATAGGTGCGCACGGCGGCGCCCGTGCTCATCGGGTCAACGGCAATGCCCGCCTCCTTGAAGGCGGCGCGCAATTCCTTCGGCAGAACCCGCATGCCATCACCCGTTCCGATCAACAGCACTTCGATATCCTGCGCTTCCGCCAGAAGCTTTTCGAAATGTCCGACAGTCAATTCTTTCGCATCAACGGGCTCCCACCCATAGATACCCGAAGGCAGGAGCAGCAGCGAACCGCGATGCGACATGTCGGCAAAGCGGAACCCGCCGTTGCCATAGGCATCGATGGGCGCCCGGCCGGGAAAATGGGCCGGGCGTATTTCGATCCCGCCAGCCATCAGACGGCAGGCTTGCCGCCGATGGCGTTACCGGACTTGTCGTCCTTCTCGTCTTCCGCATCCTTGCTTTCGGGGCGCAGCTTGAACGCAATCAGCACCGGAGCTGCGATATAGACCGAGGAGAACACCCCGATACCGACGCCGAACAGCATGGCGAAGGTGAATGAGCGGATGACCTCGCCGCCGAAGAGGTAGAGCGCGAGCAGTGCCAGCAGCACGGTCAGACCGGTAAGGATGGTACGCGACAGCGTCTGGTTTAGCGACGCGTCGATAATCATCGGCAACGGCATCTTCTTATAGCGCCTGAGGTTTTCGCGGATGCGGTCATAGATGACGACGGTGTCGTTCAACGAATAACCGATGATCGTCAAAATCGCCGCGATACTGGTCAGGTTGAATTCTATTCCGAGGAACACGAACAAGCCTATCGTGAAGACCACGTCGTGCACCATGGAGATGACCGCACCGAGCGCGAACTGCCACTCGAAACGAACCCAGATATAGACCATGATCGCCGCCATGGCGAGCACTACGCCGATCGTGGAGGACGTGGTCAGGTCGCCGGAAACGGCAGGGCCGACAACCTCTACACGGCGGAAGTCATATTTGTCCTCAAGCTCACCGCGCACCATGGTGATGGCGGACTGTTCGGCATTTTCCCCGCCGTCCTGCGCCTGGATGCGGATGAGAACATCTTGCGGCGTACCGAAATTCTGCGCCTGGATTTCACCGAGGTTCAGCTGGTTCAGACGATCGCGAATATCGGCAATATCGGCATCGCCCTGCTTGGCGCGCACTTCGATGACCGAGCCGCCCTGGAAATCGATACCGAGGTTGAGCCCCTTGGCGACGAAGCCGCCGACACAGGCGAGCATCACGGCGCCGGTGATCATGAAGACCACGCGACGGTAGCGCATGAAGGGGATATCGCGGCCGTCGAACATGGCGGTGCGGACACCCTTCGGCAAGTGTTTCGGACGACTGCGGCGAACCCAGTAGCCGAACATCCACGCCGTCAGCGTATAGGCCGTGAACACGGTTGTGATGATACCGACGGCCAGTGTGACCGCGAAGCCCTTGACCGGACCGGTACCCATGTAGAACAACACGCTAGCCACGATCAGCGTCGTCAGGTTGGCGTCGACAATGGTCGCAAAGGCGCGGGTGAAGCCGTTATCCAGCGCCTGAATCAGCGGTTTCCCGCTCTTCACCTCTTCGCGTATGCGCTCATAGATCAGAACGTTGGAATCCACCGCCATGCCGATGGTCAAGACGATACCAGCAATACCCGGTAGCGTCAGCGTCGATCCGATCACACTCAGCACCGCAATCAGCATCACGACGTTGACGATAAGGGCGATATTCGCCAGCAGGCCGAAGAAGCCGTAGAAGACGAACATGAAGATGAGGACGCCGACGGCGCCGATCGCGCTGGCCGTCAGGCCGGCGGTGATGGAGTCGCTACCGAGGCTCGGACCGACGGTGCGCTCTTCAACGACGGTCAGCGTGGCCGGCAGCGCGCCGGCGCGGAGCAGAACCGCGAGATCGTTGGCGCCCTGCACCGAGAAATTACCGGAGATTTGTCCCGAACCGCCGATGATCGGCTCGCGGATGACAGGCGCGGAGATGACCTGGTTGTCGAGCACAATGGCAAAAGGTTTGCCGACATTCTGCTGCGTCGCCTGCGCAAAGCGCTGCGCACCGCGGCTGTCGAAACGGAAGGTAACGACCGGCTCGTTGGTCTGCTGGTTGAAGCTTGCCTGCGCGTCGACGAGATTGTCGCCGGAAACAAGCGCACGGCGTTCCACCAGATAGGGAACCGGCGGATCATCCTGCGAATAGAGAACTTCCGAGGTCGCGGGCGGACGGCCGTTCATGGCTTCCTGCACCGGCATGGTGGTATCTACCATGCGGAAGGACAGCTTTGCCGTCTGGTTCAAAAGCGATTTCAGGCGCTGCGGATCCTGAAGGCCGGGCACCTGCACGATGATGCGGTCTGAACCCTGACGCTGGATGAGAGGCTCGGTGGTACCGACTTCGTCAACGCGGCGACGCACGACCTCGATGGACTGCGACACGGCGGACGACAGACGGTAGTCGATGCCTTCATCCGTCAGGTTGAGCCTGAGCAGATTGTCGCCGCCGTCATTCATCGTCACTTCGGTGATGGAGCCGCCAACCAGCGTGCCGGCGGACACCGGCTGCGTCAGTTCACGAAGTGCATTCTTTGCTGCTTCCACCTGAGCGGGGTCGCTGATGCGGACCTGGATCTGCTGCCCGTTGCCGGTAAGCCCCGAATAGCGGATGTTGGCGTCGCGAAGCTGCGTACGCACATCGCCCACGATCGTCTCAAGCCGTTCCTTGACGATGTCGGAACGCTCGATCTTGAGCATGATGTGCGAACCGCCCTGAAGGTCGAGACCGAGCGTTACCTTGTTGTCCTTGTACCAGGCAGGCATGCCTTCCAGTTGCTTGTCCGTAAACAGGTTGGGAGAGGCGATGACGACGCTTGCCAGCACAAGCAGCCAGATGAAGACTGTTTTCCAACGGGAAAAATGAAGCATTTCGATCTCGGTCAGGGTTGGGGTCGCGCTACGCGCAACCCGTCAAAATTCGCAATCGGGCATTCGATAATCCGGCAGGATCAGGAAGCGGCTTCCGTCTTGACCACTTCGCCCTTCACACGCACTTCGGCAATGTAGGCGCGGGCGGCACGGATTTTCACGCCTTCAGCGATTTCGACTTCGAGCTCATTGTCATCGATGACCTTGGTCACCTTGCCGACGATGCCTCCGCCGAGAACGACCTGATCGCCGCGGCGAATATTGGTCAGCGTTTCCTGGCGCTTCTTCATCTGCGCACGCTGCGGGCGAATAAGGAAAAAGTACCAGACCACCATGAGCGGCGCAAACAGGAAAAGCATTTCAAGGCCGGAACCGAAGGCCGATGCGCCGCCTGCTGCGTCCTGGGCAAAAGCTTGACTAATGAACATATAAAACTCCTCAGAATTACGGCACGACCTTGGATGCCGCCCCAGCTTTCAAGCCGCCGGAATATAGTGGGGAACGCCGGGATTGCAACAGATGCAGGGCCCACGCCGTACCGATTCCGGACCTCTTAACCTTTATGGGCCTGAAACGCCATGCTAGGCCGGGCGCAAAACAGAGTTTTGAACACCAGACAAGCGGAAGAAACACCATGATTCGAGAAGAAACGGCCTCCCTGCTTCTTTCAGAACTGCGCCGGCTCACCATCGCCGTGGAACGTCTGGCCGGGCCGGCGCCCGCCGTAAACGACTGGAATGCGGCCGATTGTTTCGTCTGGGTCCCGGTCAACTCCTTCATCCAGCCGGTTCCCCGCCCCAACCGCATCGCCCTGAAACTCATTCGCGGCGTCGACCATGTTCGCGACATTCTTCACGAAAACACGCTGCGTTTCGCGGAAGGTTTTGCCGCCAATAACGTGCTCTTATGGGGCGCGCGCGGCATGGGTAAATCCTCGCTGGTCAAGGCCGTTCACGAAGATGTGCGCACGGCGAGCGGCGTTTCGCTCAAACTGGTGGAAGTGCACCGCGAGGACATCCACACCCTGCCCGCTTTGCTCGACATCCTGAAGACGTCAGGTCATCGCGTCATCGTCTTCTGCGATGATCTTTCCTTCGACCATGATGATACGGCCTACAAGTCGTTGAAGGCGGCGCTGGATGGCGGTATTGAAGGACGGCCCGACAATGTCCTCTTTTATGCGACCTCCAACCGTCGTCACCTCCTGCCGCGCCACATGATGGAGAACGAGCAGTCCACAGCCATCAATCCTTCGGAAGCGGTGGAAGAAAAGGTGTCGCTGTCGGACCGTTTCGGCCTGTGGCTCGGCTTCCACAAATGTGGCCAGGAAGACTATCTGACGATGATCGACAGCTATGCCGAGCATTTCGATCTTGGACTGGACCGAGAGACCCTGCATCACGAGGCGCTGGAATGGGCGACGACCCGTGGTGGCCGCTCCGGCCGTGTCGCCTGGCAATATATTCAGGACGCCGCCGGCCGCCTCAGAAAACCGTTGGACAGATAGGAATTCGATCACCCACTACAGTGCTTCTTCGACCCTCGCGCCAGAACGCCTTATAATCCGGGCGGGGACACCGACGACAGTACAATCGGCCGGTACGTTTTTCACGACGACCGCGTTCGCGCCGATTTTGGCGTTGTTGCCAACGACGATGTTACCAAGAACTTTCGCGCCCGCGTTTATTGTGACGTTATTGCCGATTTTCGGCGCACCAGCAGAGTCGACGTAGCCAATCGTGACCTGCTGGTTGATCCAGCAATCCGCACCGATCGCCTCCGCGGTGATGATTGTGGCAAAGCCGTGCTGAATAAAAAGACCGGGTCCGATAGACGGGGTATGGATATGAAGTGTGCTTTCAGGACGGGAAAGAAACTTGAAAAAGCGCGCTCTCGGCAAGCGATAATAAAAAAGACTGCGAAATTCCGGTGCTTGAGACATCAATTCAACGAAATTTGCGAGGAGGTCCGTTCGCTTTCTGATCTCCTTCTTGAGAAGTCTGTCACTCCATACCTCGATGTCTCTGAATATCGGATTTTCGCGCCTCGCCGAAAGAAGTAAAAGGATATGCGGCGCCATGATAGAGACATATAATGCAATATAAATTCTTTTAAAAAGAGCCATTCCTGAACTCCGGCAGCAGGCGATAATTTATCAACTGTAATATAATTAAAATTATAGAGGGATCGCGGTCCTTCCGCGAGCGAGTTTTCTGGTTTTATCCATTTTTGACAGAAGACGATCACCCTGTCCATGCCGCCGATTGAAGTGCACTCGTCAGCGAATGACGAGGGATAGTTCTGCGTCTTTTGTCGTTACGACCACACCGCGTGTCGTATTCCCGAACGCCCCATCTCACGCCACATGGTTTGCTGCGCCCATGGAGTCACCTGCCTGTGGAGGAGCCGGCAGGCACAATGTTCAAACCACGGAGGAGATGGATATGAGCAGGAATAGAGGCGTCGTTTACATGCGGCCGGGTCAGGTCGAAGTCCGTGACATCGACGACCCCAAGCTTGAAGCGCCGGATGGCCGCCGCATCGAGCACGGCGTCATTCTCAAGGTGATTTCCACGAATATCTGCGGCTCCGACCAGCATATGGTGCGCGGTCGCACCACCGCGATGCCGGGCCTCGTTCTTGGCCATGAAATCACCGGCGAAGTCATCGAAAAAGGCATCGACGTCGAGATGCTGCAGGTCGGCGACATCGTCTCCGTGCCATTCAACGTCGCCTGCGGCCGTTGCCGCTGCTGCAAGTCGCAGGATACCGGCGTCTGCCTGACCGTGAACCCTGCCCGCGCCGGCGGCGCCTACGGTTATGTCGATATGGGCGGCTGGATCGGCGGACAGGCCCGTTATGTCACGATCCCCTATGCCGATTTCAACCTTCTGAAATTCCCCGATCGCGACAAGGCGATGTCGAAGATCCGCGACCTCACCATGCTGTCCGACATTTTGCCGACCGGCTTCCATGGCGCGGTCAAGGCGGGCGTCGGCGTCGGCTCCACGGTCTATGTCGCGGGTGCCGGCCCGGTCGGCCTTGCTGCCGCCGCCTCCGCCCGCATTCTGGGTGCGGCCGTTGTCATGGTCGGCGATTTCAACAAGGATCGTCTCGCCCATGCGGCAAAAGTCGGTTTTGAACCCGTCGATCTTTCCAAGGGCGACCGGCTGGGCGACATGATTGCAGAAATCGTCGGCACCAACGAGGTGGATAGCGCCATCGACGCCGTCGGCTTCGAAGCCCGCGGCCATTCCGGCGGCGAACAGCCAGCCATCGTTCTCAACCAGATGATGGAAATCACCCGCGCCGCTGGCTCCATCGGCATTCCCGGGCTTTACGTCACCGAAGACCCCGGCGCGGTTGACAACGCTGCAAAACAGGGCGCCCTGTCGCTGCGCTTCGGCCTCGGCTGGGCAAAGGCGCAATCCTTCCACACCGGCCAGACGCCGGTGCTGAAGTACAACCGCCAGCTCATGCAGGCGATCCTGCACGACCGCCTGCCGATTGCCGATATCGTCAACGCCAAGATCATTGCGCTCGACGATGCCGTGCAGGGATATGAAAGCTTCGATCAGGGCGCGGCCACCAAGTTCGTGCTTGATCCGCATGGCGATCTGCTAAAGGCAGCCTGATATAGCCGACAATTCTTCCATGGAATGAACGCGCCCGCGGCAATCTCGCCGCGGGCGTTTTTTATCTCCATGTCTCCGAATGGAGATATTACGCTTCGTTTCTGGCAAGCGCTTCGAGCGCGGCAATGGCGTCCGCCGAGAGGTAAGGCCTGAACAGGCTGGAGACCTGCCGCAAGCCCCACTCTAGTTGCTGTGGTCCAAATTCGCTGACACCGTCCTGCAGAGTGAGATAGGCCGCCCAATAGGTCGAGACGATCCACAGATTGGTCAAAACCGCATCGCGCTCATTTTCGGGAATAATCACCAGCCGCGCTTTCTGCATGCGCCCGACGATGTCTCCAACGGCAAGCCGCATCTCAGCACTTATCGTCCTCACCGGCTCCACCAGTCCCGGCGCGAGCGCAATCAGACCGACGAGGTCACGAAACAGAAAGCGGTAATTCCACACCAGCGAGAACCATTGCCGCAGGAAACCGGCATAGGTTTCCGCCGCCCCCTCATCTGCCCCATCGACGGTCGCGACCAATGCCACCGCATCGGCCTCGAAGCGCGCAAACAGCGCAAGAACCAGCAATTCCTTTGTACGGAAATGGTAATAGAGATTACCCTCGTTGATCTTCACCGCACCGGCAATTTCCGCCGTCGTTACACGGTCTGGCCCCCGCCCGTTGAAGAGGTCGAGAGCGGTATCCAGAATCCTGTCGCGCGTGGAGGATCGAGCACGCGCCGGTCGTTTCGCATCATTGCTCATTATCGAAATCGCATCCCGCTATTGAAAATTAAGGTGATCACCTTAAATTATTCAAAATAAGGTACACACCTTAACAGCAAGTTGCCATTGTTCAACGGGCATAAAGGACCAGCAGATGACCGAAACCGGCCTTCGCACCCCGTCCACCGATACGACCGGACCGCAATCCGTATCGAAACTCGCCACGGCGCGTCTCGCTCTTTCCCTTATCCGCAATCCGTTGAAGGCATTGCCGCCGGAGATTTTCAGCGAACCCGCGGTCTTTAGCCACCTCGGCGGCATCATGCGGGTTCATCTGGCCGATCCCGTGCTCATCCACGAGGCTCTGGTGAAGAATGCCGCTCTGCTCGGCAAGGGTGAAGATGTCCGCCGGGCACTCGGCCCCGCGCTTGGCCAAGGCCTTCTGACGGCCGACGGCGATCACTGGAGGTGGCAAAGGCAATCCGTCGCTGCCGCCTTCCGCCATGAAAAGCTGCTGGAATTGCTGCCCGTCATGATCGAAACGGCCCGCCGCACGCAAACACGCTGGCACTCGTCCTCCACCGCCGACATCGATATCGGCCACGAGATGATGCGGACCACCTTCGACATCATCGTCGAAACCATGATGTCGGGTGGATATGGCATCGATATCGGCCGCGTGGAGCAGAGCATCACCGATTACCTGAAACCGACCGGCTGGACCTTCGCACTTGCCATGCTGGGCGCGCCGGAATGGCTGCCGCATCCCGGCCGGCGCAAGGCCCGCGCCGCAGTCGATTACCTGCGCACCAGCCTTGCAAAAGTCATTGCCGGACGAAGGCAGAACCCCACCGACAGGGCCGATCTCGTCTCCATGTTGCTGGAAGCCAGGGACCCGGAAACCGGCCGCATGATGAACGACACCGATATCATCGACAATCTGCTGACTTTCATAACCGCCGGCCATGAGACGACTGCCCTCGGCCTTGCCTGGACATTTCACCTTCTATCGCAAAACCGCGAGGTGGAACGAAAGGTGGTTGAGGAAATCGAAGCCGTCACCGCCAGCAAGCCGGTTGCAGCCGAACATATCGCCAATCTCACCTATATCAGACAGGTGTTTTCGGAGGCGATGCGGCTTTACCCGCCTGCCCCCGTCATCACGCGCACCGCGCTTCAAGACTTCAGGCTCGGCGAACATGACATTCCGGCCGGAGCCGTGTTGTACGTACCGATTTATGCCGTACACCGGCACACGGCCCTTTGGGACGAACCCGAACGCTTCGATCCGTCACGTTTTGAACCCGAGAAGGTGAAGGCGCGCCACCGATACGCCTATATGCCGTTTGGCGCCGGGCCGCGTGTCTGCATCGGCAATGCGTTCGCGATGATGGAGGCCGTGGCGATCCTTGCCGTCATCCTTCAGACGAACCATCTCGAAAACAAAACCACTGCGTCGGCGGAACCGCTGATGCGGGTGACATTGAGGCCGCAGGAGCGGCTGATGATGCAGATCACAGAGCGTTAAAACAAATCGCCCGCGGTGTAACCACCACGGGCGACTGTTTCATTGAATGCGAAACTCATCCGTCACCGGATGGTGACGATCACAGATCGACGTCGAGGATCGCCATGGAGAAGTTGTAGGAACGGTCGCCGTCTTCGTCATCGATGTAAACGACGCCGAGAAACTCTTCGCCAAGATACACTTCGGCGGAATCGTCCTTGCGCGGACGCGCCTTCACAATCATCTTTTCATTGAAAGTGCGCTTGAAATAGGCGTCGAGTTTTTTGATTTCGTCGGCTTTCACCACTATTCTCCTGTGCGGTTCACGTTGGCCCGCTTTTGGCATGGGATAAAGGCCAAAGTAAAGTGAAAGCGGCACGTCATCCGCGTCTTCCACACGGACAACCGTGAAAATGCCGGCCCATCAGAGCGCGACAGGGCCGGTCAGATATCGGCCCCGATAAGCTGGTCCATCAGACGCGAGGGTTCCGAACACCCTGCTTCTCCCACCACCCGCGCCGGCACGCCGGCAACCGTGGTCTTCGGCGGAACGGGTTTCAGCACCACCGAACCGGCGGCAATGCGCGAGCAGCTGCCGATCTCGATATTGCCGAGGATTTTCGCCCCCGCACCGATCATCACGCCATTGGCGATCTTCGGGTGGCGGTCCGCACCTTCCTTGCCGGTGCCGCCGAGCGTGACGCCGTGGAGGATGGAGACGTTGTCACCGATCACCGCCGTCTCGCCGACCACCAGCCCGGTGGCATGGTCGAGGAAAATGCCCTTGCCGATGCGCGCGGCCGGATTGATATCGGTCTGGAAGATACTCGATGAGCGGCTCTGCAGATAAAGCGCAAAATCCCTGCGGCCCTTTTGCAGCAGCCAATGGGCGAGCCTGTGGGTCTGGATGGCCTGGAACCCCTTGAAATAGAGGAGCGGCTCCATGAAGCGCGTGCAGGCGGGGTCGCGGTCGTAAACGGCCTGAATGTCGACGCGCAGCACGCTTCCCCATTCCGGCCAGTCATCCAGCATGTCCTGGAAGGTCTGGCGCAGCAGCACGGCCTGCATGTCGGGATGATCGAGGAGTTCGCAGATGCGGTAGATCACGCATTCTTCGAGAGACCGGTGATTGAGGATCGTCGAATAAAGAAAGGCCGAAAGCAGCGGATCCTGTGCCGCAGCACTTCGAGCTTCATTGAGCAGGCTGCCCCAGATGGGATCGACGATCGCCAGCTGTTCCGGCTGACGGGCCTCGGTACGTGCGACCATGAATGGTCTCCTCGTTTGCAGTGGTCGTTCTTTATACAGAAAAAGACGTGCATTAGAAATGGGATTCGAATGACGACTTTAAAGGCGGCAAGGCTTCAGTTTTTCTTCATGCAGCATGAAAAAACGTTTCTTGCCGCGCCCGCTCAAAGCGAGCGGTAAAATTCCAGCACCGCCGCCTTGAACACCCGGTCGCCGACGGCCAGCATGTGGTCGCGGCCGGGAATGTCGATCGCCCGCGCATGCGGCATGATCGCGGCAAGCTCCGTACCGGAACCGGCAATATCGTCCTTCGTTCCAACCGCGATCAGCGTTGGCGCATCGATCTTTGCCGCCTGTTCGCGGGTGACGAGAACCCGGGACGTCTCGATACAGGCGGCAAGCGCAAGCCGGTCGCTTTTCGTCTGGTCAGCAAAAGCTCGGAACATGCGGCCGCGCTCATGGGTGACGACATCGAGCGAAGGTGCGAGAAGCGCCTCGGCAATCGGATCCCAGTCGCCCACACCTTCCACCATGCCGATGCCGAGCCCGCCGAAGACCAGCGACCGCACGCGCTCCGGATGTACCATCGCCAGAAAGGCGGAAATCCGCGCACCCATGGAATAGCCCATCACATGCGCTTCCGCGATGCCGAGATGATTGAGCAGCGCCACCGCATCCCCTGCCATCTCGGGCGGATAATAGGCTTGCGGATCATGCGGCTTGTCGCTGGCGCCATGGCCGCGATTATCGATGGCGATCACCCGGTAACCGGCCTCGCCCAGCGTCTTCACCCAGCCGGGATGCACCCAGTTGACATTGGCGCTGGAGGCAAAACCATGGATCAACAAGACCGGATCGCCCGCCGGATCGCCCTCATCGAAATAGGCAAGGCGAAGACCGTCATGGGAAAAATCGGAAAATTGCGGCGTGTTGAGATTCATCAAGGACATCCTTTTTGCCGGACCATATGGCAGGAAAGCACAAGATTGAACATGTTTTGCTGACGATTTTTATGGAGATGCAATGCGTTTGAGGCTACATATCCGCAACGACGAGCCGATGCGAGAAGACGGATTGCGGCTCGATAACGATATTGCATTTGGAGACGAACATGGCCGGGCATTCCATTCCCCACTTCCAGAACGACGGCGGACACCGCATGATCGAGATCGGCGTCAAGGAATTCATGTGCACCGGCGCATCCGTGCCCTACGATCACCCGCATATCTTCATCGATATGGGCGACGACAATGAGAAGGTCTGTTCCTACTGCTCCACCCTTTACCGGTACAATCCGTCGCTGAAGGCCGAGCAGACCAATCCTCCGGGCTGCGTCTTCCATGTGAAGGCCGCCTGACCTTCCACTTTTCCTGATCGGGGCGCACCAATGCCCATCAAATCCGTAGCCATTGTCGGTGCCGGCATCGCCGGTCTCACCGCTGCCCTGTCTTTTGCCCGTTACGGGATCGACTGTGACATCATCGAGCAGGCCGGTGAGCTAACGGAAGTGGGCGCCGGCCTGCAACTCTCGCCCAATGCCGCCCGCATTCTCGACACGCTTGGGGTACTGCCTGATATCGAGGCGCGCTGGACCGAACCTCTCAGCGTCGAACTCGCCTCCGGAAAATCGCTGGCCACGCTGCTCTCCCTGCCGATGGGCGCGGTGGCCCGCAGCCGCTGGGGCGCACCCTACGGCGTACTGCACCGCTCGACGCTGCAGAATGCACTTTTCCAGGCGGTGACACGAAACCCGCTCTGCCGCCTTCATCTCGGCAAGCGCATCGAAAACGCGACGGTGGACGTGATTGCCGCAACCACCTTCCGTGACCATGACCTGATCGTCGGCGCGGACGGCGTCTGGTCGGCGGCGCGTTTCGCGGTCCCTTCCGCCCCCGCAGCCACCTTCTCCGGCAATATTGCCTGGCGCTTCACGGTCGCCGCAAACGATGTGCCGTCAGCCATCAACAAAAGCGCCGTGACCGCCTATCTCGGCTCCGGCGGCCATATCGTCGCTTATCCGCTGAAGGAAGTCGGCGGCTTCAACATTGTCGCCATCGCGCTCGGCGCCGACCCGGGCGCAACCTGGCGGGCGGAATCGGGCGGGCGGCAGAAAGCCATGCTGCTGGAACAGTTTCGCGGCTTCAGCCCGGATATCGTCCGATTGCTCGATTCGTCTGAAAATCCGACCTTCTGGCCGCTCTATCAGGCCGGCCCCGGCCGCTGGCATAATGGCCGTGACACGGTGCTGATCGGCGATGCGGCGCATGCCATGATGCCCTTCGCCGCGCAGGGCGCCGCGATGGCGATAGAGGATGCGTTTGAACTTGCGTGGGCGACGGCAGGCGGTAATGCCGAAAAGCCCCTGCCCTTGCCGCAGGCCCTTGCCGGCTTTGAGGGCCTGCGCCTGCCGCGCATAGAAAAGGCCCGCAAGCGGGCCTCCCTCAACCGTTTTGCCTATCACGCCACAGGCCCGGTGCGTATTGCGCGGGACTTCGTGTTTTCCACGCGCCCCACCGACGCCTTCCTGAAGGATTTCGACTGGCTCTACGGCTACCGCGCCAAAGGCTGAGGTTAAATCCCGGCCGCAGCCACAAACCCGGCCTCGAGGTCCTTCTTGAGATCGGCGATATCCTCGAGCCCGATCTGCAGGCGGATAACCGGTCCTTCCGACGGACCCTTCGCAATCGTCCTGTCGATGAGCGATACCGACACGGCAAGCGATTCGTAGCCGCCCCAGGAATAGCCGAGCCCGAAGAAGGTCAGCGCATTGAGGAAAGCGGCCGCCGCCTGCTTGTATTTGCCTTCCTCCGCCTTCAGCACAAAGGAGAAAACACCGCTTGCGCCCTTGAAGTCGCGCTTCCAGAGTTCGTGCCCTGCAAAACTCGGCAGCGCCGGATGCAGTACACGAACAACGTCGTCACGGCTCTCCAGCCATGTGGCGATATCGAGCGCGCTTTTCTGATGGTGCGCCAGCCTGATTCCCATGGTGCGCATGCCGCGCAGGATCTGGTAGGCATCGTCAGAGGTAACGCAGATGCCCAGATTGGCATTGGCCTGATCAAGCGCCTTCCAGTGCTTTTCATTGGCCGAAACGAAACCCATCAGCACATCCGAATGGCCCGAAGGATATTTGGTGGCGGCGTGAATGGAGACATCGACGCCGAAATCGAGCGGCTTGAAATAAAGCGGCGTCGCCCAGGTATTGTCCATCGTCACCACACAATCATGCCGGTGAGCGATATCCGCGATCAGCCTGACATCCTGAATCTCGAAGGTGTTGGAGCCCGGCGCTTCCAGATGCACCAGCTTGGTGTTCGGCCGGATGAGAGCCTCTATGCCCTCCCCGATTGCCGGGTCGTAATATTCCACCTCGACACCCAGCTTTTTCAGCATCGTATTGCAGAAACGGCGCGTCGGGAAATAGACGGAATCGACGATCAGCGCATGGTCACCGGCGGCGAGATAGGCAAGGAATGGCACGGTAATGGCCGCAAGACCCGAAGGCACAAGGATAGTTCCGAACGAACCTTCCAGTTCGTTGACGAGATTGCACAAGGCATCCGTCGTCGGCGTGCCGTGGGTGCCATAGGTGTATTTCTGGTTTTCGGTCGAGAGCGTCTCCGCGTCGGGAAAAAGCACAGTCGAGCCACGCACGATGGGCGGATTGACGAAACCGAAACAGTCGGCGGGATCGTTGCCGCCGTGGGCCAGGCGCGTATTCACACCTGCGGCGGAAAGCAGGTCATTTGTCTTGGTCATTTCAGATCAACTTTCGAAGGAACATTGACGCGTTCGACAATGCTAAGAGTGCAACGCAAGGTCAAGTCCGGCTGGGACGCCAGAACGGGTGGAAGCGACCCGTCGCCGACCAGAATACAAGAAGTATGCAAATACTGTGCAAGTGCAAATTTCCGCAAAAATATGCTTATATTTTCACCCTTTGCACACTTCCCGACCAAAATTTGGAAAATTCCGTTTTATAGGCACAATTATTGCCCGCACGTCTTGACCCCGCTGCCAATTGCGATTGTGATAGAAAGAGCGGATCGAAAAAGATCTCGCTGAAGGGGGAGCTGGGGAAAATAAATATGCCGGTCCTCTTCCAAGTGACGATAACAAACAAAGGTTGGGAAAAATGAAAAAGGCAATTCTGTCAGCCGCCATCGGCGCAGCAGTTTTGGGAGGAGCCTCGGTCGCTTCGGCTGCGACGCTTCAGGATGTCAAGTCGAAAGGTTTCGTCACGTGCGGCGTTAGTGCTGGCATTCCGGGATTTTCCAATCCCGATGACAAGGGTGAATGGTCCGGTATCGACGTTGACTATTGCCGTGGTATCGCCACCGCGGTTTTCGGTGATCCTTCGAAAGCCAAGTTTGTCGCCCTTTCGAGCAAGGACCGCTTCCCGGCTCTCCAGTCCGGTGAAGTCGATGTTCTGACCCGTAACACCACCTGGACGATCAGCCGCGATACGTCGCTGGGCTTCAACTTCCGCACCGTCAACTATTATGACGGCCAAGGCTTCATCGCCAAGAAGGGCCTCAACGTGAAGTCCGCTCTTGAACTCTCCGGCGCCGCCGTCTGCGTTCAGACCGGCACGACCACCGAGCTCAACCTGGCCGACTACTTCAAGACCAACAATCTGCAGTACAACCCGGTCGTTTTCGAAAAGGAATCCGACGCGACGTCTGCCTATGATTCCGGTCGTTGCGACGTCTACACCACCGACCAGTCGGGTCTTTACGCCATCCGTCTGAAGCTGAAGAACCCGGAAGAAAACATCGTTCTGCCGGAAGTCATCTCCAAGGAACCGCTTGGCCCGGCCGTTCGCCAGGGTGACGACCAGTGGTTCGACATCGTGACCTGGGTTCACTATGCGATGGTCAACGCCGAAGAGCTTGGCGTCACCTCCAAGAATGTCGATGAGCAGAAGAACAGCGCCAATCCGGACGTGAAGCGCCTGCTCGGCACGGAAGAAGGCACCAAGATCGGCACTGATCTCGGCGTGACCAACGACTGGGCCTACAACATCATCAAGCTGGTGGGCAACTACGGCGAAGTCTTCGACCGCAACGTCGGCGCAGGCTCTCCGCTGAAGATCGAGCGTGGCCAGAACGCGCTGTGGACCAAGGGCGGCCTGCAATACGCACCGCCGGTCCGTTGATCGGCCCCATTACCGGCTAGATCATATAAGGAGGCTGGGCAACGCCCGGCCTCCGCTTCAAATTATATAAATAAGCTCGCAAAGAGCATATAAAAGGGAAAGGTGCCTATGGCAGGCAACGCGGTCAGTTCGCAACGATCGCGCGCGCAAAGCGCGTCGTCATTTATCTACGATCCACGCATACGCGGCATTTTTTATCAGGTCCTGACAGTCGTCGTCCTGGCCGCTTTCGTCTGGATCATCGTGACGAATACGATCACCAATCTTCAACGGTCAAACATCTCGTCCGGCTTCGGCTTCCTCGATGGAAGAGCCGGTTTCGATATCGGCCAGTCGCTGATCGCTTATACCAGCGATGCGACCTATGGCCGGGCATTGCTCGTTGGCATTCTCAACACGATCCAGGTTGCGTTTTTCGGCATCATCGCCGCCTCGATCATCGGTTTCATCGTCGGCATCGCCCGGCTGTCCAACAACTGGCTGATTTCGAAACTCGCGCAGGCCTATGTGGAAATTTTCCGCAACATCCCGCCGCTGCTCGTCATCTTTTTCTGGTACAAGGGCGTCATCTCGGTTCTGCCGCAGGCGCGCGAATCGCTGGAACTTCCACTCGGAACCTACCTCAACAATCGCGGCTTCTTCTTTCCCAAGCCGTTGTGGGGAGAAGGCACCTGGCTCGTGCCGCTGGCCTTTCTCGTCGCCATTGTCCTCAGCTTCTTCGTTTATCGCTGGGCGAAAGCCAGACAGGAGAGAACCGGGCAGCAGTTCCGCACCGGAATAACGGCGACGCTTCTCATCATCGGCCTGCCGCTGGCCACATTTCTGGCGCTTGGCGCACCGCTGACATTCGACTATCCGATTGCCGGACGGTTCAATCTCACCGGGGGCGCGGTCGTCGCACCTGAATTCATGTCGCTGTTCCTGGCGCTCTCCTTCTATACCGCCTCCTTTATCGCCGAAATCGTTCGCGGCGGCATCAAGGCCGTGGCGAAGGGGCAGACGGAAGCTGCGGATGCACTGGGACTTCGCGCCAGCACCACGACGCGCCTGATCGTCGTTCCGCAGGCGATGCGCATCATCATCCCGCCGCTGACGAGCCAGTATCTCAATCTGACCAAGAACTCGTCACTCGCAGTCGCCGTCGGTTTCGCCGACATCGTCTCGGTTGGCGGCACGATCCTGAACCAGACGGGTCAGGCGGTTGAAATCGTTGCAATCTGGCTGGTCATCTATCTCTCGCTGTCCCTGCTCACGGCCGTGGTCATGAACTGGTTCAACGCGAAAATGGCCCTGGTGGAGAGATGACGATGACGATCAGCAACCAAGCCTTCGTGCGACAGACCATTGAAGAAGCCCGCCCCGCGCCATCCAGCGCGGTCGGGGTAACGCATTGGCTGCGCACCAAACTCTTCGCCACGCCCAAGGATACGGTTTTCACCGTCATTGCCATCGCTCTGCTGGCCTATATTGTGCCACCGATTATCGATTGGCTGTTCATCGACGCGGTATGGACCGGCAGCGATCGTATCGCCTGCCTGACCGCTTCGCAGGGCGGCGCGCTGCCGGACGGCCAGTCCGGTGCGTGCTGGGCTTTCGTTTCGGCGAAGCTCGGACAATTCGTCTTCGGCCGCTATCCGATCGACGAACGCTGGCGTCCCATCCTGGTGATGGTGACCTTCGCCATCCTCCTGATACCGATGCTGATTCCAAAAGCGCCGTTCAAGCGACTGAATGCGCTGGCGCTTTTCATCATCCTGCCCTTCATTGCATTTTTCCTGCTCATCGGCGGCGTCTTCGGCCTGCCTGTGGTCGAAACGCAGCTCTGGGGCGGCCTGATGGTGACGCTCATCCTGTCATTCTTCGGGATCACGGTGTCACTGCCCTTCGGCATTCTTCTGGCGCTCGGCCGGCGCTGCAACATGCCGGTGATCAAGATGCTCTGCGTGCTCTTCATCGAAGTCATCAGAGGCATTCCGCTGATCACCGTCCTGTTCTTCGCCAGCATCATGCTGCCTTTGTTCCTGCCCGACGGCTGGACCTTCGACAAGTTCCTGCGCGCGCTCGTCGGCGTGTCGCTGTTCTCCTCGGCCTATATGGCGGAGGTGATCCGCGGCGGCCTGCAGGCCATTCCGAAGGGACAATATGAAGGCGCTGACTCGCTCGGCCTGAATTACTGGCAGAAAACGAGGCTGATCGTGCTGCCGCAGGCGCTGAAGCTTGTCATTCCGGGCATCGTCAACACCTTCATCGGGCTGTTCAAGGATACGTCGCTGGTCTCGATCATCGGCATGTTCGACCTGCTCGGTATTGTCACACTCAACCAATCGGATGCGAACTGGGCCACGCCCGTCACCGCCATGACTGGCTATATTTTCGCAGGCTTCGTATTCTGGATATTCTGCTTCGGCATGTCGCGTTATTCGCTGTTCATGGAACGGCACCTCGACACCGGGCATAAACGATAAGGGACGCTCAAATGGCAGAAACCCAAGCAAAAGAACTGGCCGTCTCGACTACGGACGTGGCGATAGAACTCATCGGCATGAACAAGTGGTATGGCGACTTCCACGTGCTGCGCGATATCAACCTGAAGGTCATGAAAGGCGAGCGCATCGTCATCGCCGGCCCTTCGGGCTCGGGCAAGTCCACCATGATCCGCTGCATCAACCGGCTGGAAGAACATCAGTCAGGTACGATCAATGTCGACGGAATAGAACTCACCAACGATCTCAAGAAGATCGATGAAGTGCGTCGTGAAGTCGGCATGGTGTTCCAGCACTTCAACCTCTTCCCGCATCTGACGATCCTTGAAAACTGCACGCTGGCGCCAATCTGGGTTCGCAAGATGCCCAAGAAGGAAGCCGAAGAAGTGGCGATGCACTATCTGACGCGCGTCAAGATCCCCGAGCAGGCGAATAAGTATCCCGGCCAGCTGTCCGGCGGCCAGCAGCAGCGCGTGGCGATTGCCCGCTCGCTCTGCATGAAGCCGAAGATTATGCTGTTTGACGAGCCGACCTCGGCGCTCGACCCGGAAATGGTGAAAGAAGTGCTCGACACCATGGTCAGCCTCGCCGAAGACGGTATGACCATGCTATGCGTAACCCACGAAATGGGCTTTGCCCGTCAGGTCGCAAACCGCGTCATCTTCATGGACCAGGGCCAGATCGTCGAACAGAATTCGCCCGCCGAATTCTTCGACAATCCGCAGCATGAGCGCACCCGGCTGTTCCTCAGCCAGATTTTGCACTGAGACTGCAATCGACACGTATATCGAGCGGGGCCGTTTCGGCCCCGTTTTCGTTTCTGGAGATCTGCTGAAATCTTTATCTCCATGCACGAGCGCGACGATTTCGATTTTGTGATTCCACCGCTCTCGAAGCGCCAAGAGCACAAAAATACGCTCGACATCGCAGTTTAACCAATTGTTACGAAACGAGAATCCTTGTTTTCCAGGGGTTCTGGTGGCCCATGTCATTTTTTTGTCAAATCATGCATTTTTCCGCTTGCAGACCTTCAGGAGCCTGACTATAAGGGCGCCACACCACAAGCGCACGCGCCCTTCGTCTATCGGTTAGGACGTCAGATTTTCATTCTGAAAAGAGGGGTTCGACTCCCCTAGGGCGTGCCACTTGCCTTCGTGTTTTCCTCTTCAAAATGTAGGTGCACCGCGTCAGTTCGCAAAATCGCTACGCGCGATCAATGCAGCGGAACCGATTCCCGCCGAGCACGTTAGAATGCTGTCCCCCCGATGGAAGGCAAGCTGGCCGAAACGCCAACAGGCAAATCGACCCGCTTGCCTTTCCCCTTTCAGCCAAATCACAGCGCGGTTCTGTCTGGCGAGCAGCAGATGCCAGCTAAGGGTTGGAAAAACGCTCCCCGGGCCTTCCACGAGGCATGAAGGCATTGCCGACGCGCCGCGATAGCGGCGATATTTCAAGGCCTTGGCCGGTTCCAGCGCAGTTTTCCACAGCCTTTCCGGCGTCCATAAAAAAACTCGTCACGAAGCGAGAAAAATCGATTTTTCCGCTTGCGGAGCAACGGGAGCCTGACTATAAGGGCGCCACACCACAAGCGCACGCGCCCTTCGTCTATCGGTTAGGACGTCAGATTTTCATTCTGAAAAGAGGGGTTCGACTCCCCTAGGGCGTGCCACTTGCTTTTCCTTGAAAATCAGTGATCTGCATTAGAATTTTCACGCGATGCGTGAGAATGAAGACGCATACCGTTTCCGGCGGTCAGTAAGCTTTTCCCATAAAATGGAAGTTTGATCCGCAGCCCCGTCAGGGTGCGAAAGCCGCGTCCAGTACGCGCAGCTGCACACGCCTCTGGCCCTGCCAGAGATCGGCCCCCACGGTGCCTGCGACGTGAATGTTCCTGCCGCGTGCATTCATTAGCATCTGCCCCAGAGGCGCTTCTGCGGCGCGAAACGCGATGCCGTCCAGCCGCGAGCCATCCATGGCCTCCAGCGTGATTTTGACGTGCGCTGCGCCCACAAGCCTTACATCGCGCAGGCGATGCGCCGGCACGGCAAAAACCGGCTGCGAATGGCCCGAACCATAAGGACCGGCCTGTTCCAGCTGGTCGACAAGCTGCAATGTCGCGCCTGATGCGCCGATGGCGCCATCGATCTTCAGCACGCTGCTTTGCACCAGCTCGTTCACCGTCTTTGCGGCCGCTTCTTCAAAGAAAGTCCTGAGCTTGCCGAGATTGGCGCGCTCCACCGTCAGTCCGGCCGCCATGGCATGGCCGCCGCCCTTGACCAGCAACCCAGCCTCCACGGCGGCGCGCACCATGCGCCCCATATCGAAGCCGTTGATCGAGCGACCCGAGCCGGTGCCCTTGCCGGAGGGATCGAAGGCAATGGCGAAGGCTGGACGACGGAAACGATCCTTCAGACGCGAGGCCAGCAGGCCGACAATGCCCGGATGCCAGTTCTCGCGAGCGGTGACGATGACGCCGGCGCCAGACCCGTCGCCATATTCGAACAGCGCCTCGGCTTCCGCCTCCGCCAGCATCGCCGCTTCCATGGCCTGCCGCTCGCGGTTCAGCTCATCCAGCCGCTCGGCAATGACCTCGGCCTGCGAGGAATCATCGATGGTCAACAAACGACTGCCAAGCGCGGCATCGCCGATGCGTCCGCCGGCATTGATGCGCGGCCCGATCAGGAAACCGAAATGATAGGGGGTGACAGGCCCACCAAGCCCCGCCTTCTTGAACAGCGCCGCAAGTCCCGCATTGTTCATGTGCCGTGCGGCAATCAGCCCCTTCACCACATAAGCGCGGTTCAGCCCCTTCAGCGGCACCACGTCGCAGACCGTCGCAAGCGCGACGATATCAAGCAGCGACAGGAGGTCGAGCGTAAAGGCCCGCCGGTTGTGTCTGTCCTTCAGCAGCCGCAACGTGGCCACCAGCACCAGAAACACCACACCGGCGGCACAGAGATGCCCCTGCCCCGACAGATCGTCCTCGCGATTGGGATTGACCAGCGCCACCGCTGGCGGCAGTTCCGTGCCGACCTGATGGTGGTCGATCACCACCACATCCGTTCCGGCGTCCTTTGCGGCCTGAAGCGACTCATGACTGGTGGAACCGCAGTCGACGGTCACAATTAGCGTCGCGCCATTGGCGGCCAGCTGCTGCATTGCCGCCGGGTTCGGCCCGTACCCTTCAAAAATGCGGTCGGGAATATAGATTTCCGGCATCAACTCGAAATGCGCGAGAAAGCGATACATCAGCGCCGAAGAGGCAGCGCCATCAACGTCGTAATCGCCGAAGATCGCCACCTTCTCGCCGGTCTCGATGGCACGCACCAGCCTTTCGGCGGCCTTTTCGCAATCGGTCAGCATATGCGGATCGGGCATCAGCGAACGAATGGTCGGATCGAGGAACGCCAAAGCGTCATCGACGCCCACGCCGCGCCCGGCCAGCACCCGCGCAATCAATTCGGGAATCCCATGGACCTGAGACATCGCCAGCGCGCGGTTCTGCCCGGCCTGATCCAGCCGCGATACCCAGCGCTGTTCTGTCGCCGACCGCTCCACGCTTAGAAATGCGCGGGCCACGGTATCGGCCGGCTCCAACATTGCCATCCTGTCCCTTCATCTTCTCATGCGCGTTCCGCGCCTTGGTTAGAACGGGCTAAATGGCGAAGGCGTGTTTTTCAAGCAAAAACGCGCCTTGACGGAGTCACACCGAAAAAATCGAGAAAAACGGGCTGACGATTGAAAGGGCGCCGACCAGCAGCAGCAACGAAAAGACCGCGAGCGAACACCAATTGCGCTCATGCTCCCCCATGTCGAATTCCATGCTGCGAATATTGTCGTTGGCATTGTGAGGCCGCGCTCGGTGATGGGCGGCTGCAACACCTGCGCGCTTATTGTCCTTGAACAGGATGATCGATGTCACGGCCACGCCTCCCTCGCTTGGTGAACGGATTGACCATAGTGCCGAATCGCCTTGTTTTCCAGCGTTTCCGATGCCTTCCCCTCAAATTTTATGGGTGCCCGACGACCGGCGTGATGCCGGCTGCAATACAACGAAAAACCGCGCCTCCATCTGGAAGCGCGGCTTTTGATGTCATCAAAATAATGAAGCGTCTCAGGTCCGCTCGATGCGGATGACCTGCGGCTCGCTGACCAGATATTTCTCGTTCTTGATCGCCTTCACCGCCTTGCGGATCGCATCTTCCATCGTCGCATGGGTAACGAGGATGATGGTCTGCGGCGCGCCTTCCACATGCACGCGCTGGCGTTGCACGATGGATTCGAGCGAGATGTTATTGTCCGCCATGCGGGTGGCGATGGAGGCGAAGACGCCCGCCTGATCCTTCACCGTCAGACGGATGAAGTAACCGCCCTCATGGCTCTTCATCTTGGCGCGACGATATTCCGTCAGCGATTTCGCCGGACGGCCGAGAACCGGCACCTGCTGGGCACCCGGACGGCTCTTGGCGATATCGGCAATGTCGCCCAGTACGGCAGACGCCGTGGCGTTGCCGCCCGCACCCGGGCCAACCATCAGCAATTCCCCGAGAATGTCGGATTCGATCGCCACCGCATTGGTGACGCCATCAACCTGCGCAATAACAGAATCGAGCGGCACCATGGTCGGATGCACCCGCTGCTCGATACCGGATTCGGTCACCTGCGCCACACCGAGAAGCTTGATGCGATAACCGAGCTCGGCGGCCGCCTGAATGTCCTCGCTGGAAATATTGGTGATGCCTTCCAGATAGATATCGTCGGCCGAAATCTTGTTGCCGAAGGCAAGCGTTGTCAGAATGGCAAGCTTGTGGGCTGTATCGTTGCCCTCGATATCGAAAGCCGGATCGGCTTCGGCATAACCCAGCCGCTGCGCTTCTTTCAGGCACGCCTCAAAGGACAGCCCTTCCTTCTCCATCTTGGTCAGGATGTAGTTGCAGGTGCCGTTCATGATGCCGTAGATGCGCGACACATGGTTGCCGGTGAGAGACTCACGCAGCGCCTTGATGACGGGGATACCGCCGGCCACCGCCGCTTCGAAGTTCAGCAGCGCGCCCTTGTCTTCGGCAAGGGTCGCCAGTTCGACGCCGTGCTTGGCCAGCAGCGCCTTGTTGGCTGTCACCACATGGAGACCGCGTGCAAGTGCGGCGCGCACCGCATTTTCCGCCTGGCCGGAAGCGCCGCCGACCAGTTCGACGAACACGTCGATATCGGCTTCGCTCGCCATCTGCTCCGGCGTGTCGAACCAGGTAATACCCTTGAGATCAATGCCGCGATCGCGCGAACGATCGCGCGCGCTCACCGCAATAATCTCAATCGCGCGTCCGCAGGTAATCGCAAGTTCGTTGCTTCTCTGCTGGAGGATGCGCACGAGCGAAGCGCCGACAGTGCCGAGCCCCGCTATGCCGATTCTCAATGAATCTGCCATGGGTATGTTCCTGATTGCTGGTGATGGTGGCGGCCGAGGCCCGGCCGCCTTCGGTTGCCCTTATCTGTGGGCGTTCAGCGAAACGACATTGTGCATCGTTTCGTCTGCGCTCGACAGGAAACGCTTCAGATTGCGCGCTGCCTGACGAATTCGATGCTCGTTTTCCACGAGCGCGAGACGGACGTAATCATCGCCCATTTCGCCAAAGCCGATGCCGGGAGCAACGGCGATATCTGCCTTCTCGACCAGAAGCTTGGAGAATTCCAGGCTGCCGAGATGGCGGAATTTTTCCGGGATTTTCGCCCAGGCGAACATGGTCGCCGCCGGCGGCGGAACCTCGAAACCGGCCTTGCCGAACGTGTCGACCATGACGTCGCGGCGGCGGCGATAAACGCTGCGCACTTCCGCGATGTCGGAGCCGTCGCCATTCAGCGCATGCGTCGCCGCAACCTGGATCGGCGTGAAGGCGCCGTAATCGAGATAGGACTTCACCCGCGTCAGCGCCGCGATCAGACGCTCGTTGCCGACGGCAAAGCCCATGCGCCAGCCGGGCATGGAGAAGGTCTTAGACATGGAGGTGAATTCCACCGCAACGTCGATTGCGCCGGGAACTTCGAGAACCGAAGGCGGCGGATTGTTGTCGTCGAAATAGATTTCCGAATAGGCAAGGTCGGACAGCACGATAATCTCGTGCTTCTTCGCAAAAGCGATCACGTCCTTGTAGAAATCGAGCGAGGCGACATGCGCCGTCGGGTTCGAAGGATAATTGACGATCAGCGCCAGCGGTTTGGGAATGGAGTGGCGCACCGCGCGCTCCAACGGTCCGAAGAAGCTGTCATCCGGCTCGACATTCATCGAACGGATAACGCCGCCCGCCATCAGGAAGCCGAAGGCATGGATCGGATAGGTGGGGTTCGGACACAGGATCACGTCACCCGGCGCGGTGATGGCCTGCGCCATATTGGCGAAGCCTTCCTTGGAGCCGAGGGTCGCGACGACCTGTGTATCGGGGTTCAGCTTGACGCCGAAACGGCGGGCATAATAGGCGGCCTGCGCGCGGCGAAGGCCGGGAATGCCCTTGGACGAGGAATAACGATGGGTGCGCGGATCCTGAACGACCTCGCAAAGCTTGTCGACAATGGCCTTCGGAGTCGGAAGGTCGGGATTGCCCATGCCGAGATCGATGATATCGGCCCCGGCCGCTCGCGCGCTCGCTTTCAAACGGTTGACCTGTTCGAAGACGTATTGCGGCAGACGCCGGACCTTGTGAAACTCTTCCATCACTTTCCTCATGGGAATGGACCGGTTCCACCGGCCCATAACGAAGGTTCGTTTTTTGTTTTTAAACGCCGCCGACACGAACCGACCCGGCAGGCGTTATTCATTGTAGCGCAAAGAACGGGAAAACCTACAAGGCTTTTCTCGGCCCACGCTGCATAACGGTGATCCGCCCGTCCTTCCGGTTCGGCCTTCGCAGCCCTTCCCGCAAGGCAGATCGCGCACTATGATCAGGGAACTTGCATAACGCCAGATTCTTGGAAAATGCAAGGCAAGCCATGCTCAAGAACGGCCCTTCAGCCGCGCTCACCCTTCACAATTGCCGCACGGATGACCGAAAGCACGCGTTCCGGCTCGATATCCGTGCAGATAAGCTGGCTCGGATGCCCGTCCCAGTCGCCCGGCGGAAAAGCCCGGCCATCCGGTTTCTGGATCGTCTGGCCGTCGGCAAGTCCGCCGCAGACGACGCGCACCGGGCCGCTGCGGGTGGTAAACAGTTCCGGTGCAACGAGATAAACGCAGGCGCAGCTATCATGCACCACCATGCCGTCGCCGGTCCGGGTCTTGTAGAAATCGATATAGAACTGCGACAGGTCGGAAAGCAACTGCACGGGCTTGCCGCCAGCCTCCGCCATGTCAGCCATGAAGGCGCTTGTCATCACGGTTTTTGTCGTCACGTCGAGACCGACGACGGTGACGCGCCAGGGCGCGGTAAAGACAAGGTCGGCCGCTTCCGGATCGCCATGAATATTCGCCTCGGCCGCGGGCGAGACATTGCCGTTCATGTCGAAGGCGCCGCCCATGACAATGACGTCCTTGACCAGCGCGGCGAAATCCGGTTCCTCACGCAGTGCCAGCGCCAGATTGGTCATGCGGCCGACCGCGATCAGCGTCACCTCACCGGGATAGGCCTTCACCGTCTCAATGATAAAGCGATGGGCGGGGCGCGGATCGAGCGGCAGATCGATGGTTTCAGGGATATCGATATCGCCGAGGCCGTTTTCGCCGTGGATGAAGGTCGGCCAATGGCCTTCCTTGCGGGCAGGATCGAAGGTCACCCCGGCGCCTCTCGCCACCGGTGCGGTCATCTGCCATTCCCGTTTGAGAAAGAGTGCATTGCGGGTGGTGATATCGATGGGGGCGTTGCCGAAAACCGTGGTGACGCCGATCAGATCGATATCGGGGTGACGATGCAGGAACAGAAGCGCCATGGCGTCGTCCACACCGGGATCCGTATCGAATATCACTTTATGCATAATGTCCTCATCCATATGTCTCAAGCGCCATCCGCTTCTTCCGGCGACGCGCCACGGAAACATAACGATAAGCGGCAACACCGCAATCCCCCCGCAAGCGGCATGTCATGCAGAAAAATATTGCGTGGCAGTCTTTTCAGTGAAAGAAGAAGCCCTCTCCCGCCGCCTGCCCGGACATCCCCAGTGCAAGACATCGCCCTCAACGTTTTTCTCGTCCTTTTCTGCGTCGCCATCTTTGCCGGCTTTATCGATTCCATCGCCGGCGGCGGCGGTCTCATCGTCATTCCGGCAATGATGATCATGGGCATTGCCCCACTCGATACGCTCGGCACCAACAAGCTGCAGGCCCAGTTCGGTTCCGCCTCTGCGACACTGGCCTATGCGAGACGAGGCCACGTGAACCTCAAAGAGCAACTGCCTATGGCGCTGATGGCCATGGCCGGCGGAATGCTCGGTGCGCTGACAGCCGCCTTCGTGCCAGCCGATCTGATGCGCGCCGTCATGCCGTTCCTGTTGATTGCGATCGCGCTTTATTTCGCCTTCAAGCCACAGCTCAGCGATATCGACAGCCATCGCCGCATCACGCCCTTCGTGTTCGGGCTTGCGGTCGCACCGCTGATCGGTTTTTACGATGGTGTTTTCGGCCCCGGCGCAGGGTCTTTTTACATGCTGGCCTTTGTGAGCCTTGCCGGCTTCGGAATGCTAAAGGCGACCGCCCACACGAAGCTTCTCAACCTCGGCTCGAATTTCGGCGGTTTTCTCGTCTTTGCAATGGGTGGTGCGGTTTTGTGGAAGCTCGGTCTCGCCATGGGCGTCGGCCAGTTCATCGGCGCACAGATCGGCTCCCGCTTCGCGATGAAAAACGGTGCGAAGATCATCCGCCCGCTGCTGGTGCTTTCCTGCCTGGCCATGGCGACGAAGCTTCTTGTCGACGCTTCATCCGCGTGGTCCATCGCGACGATATGGGAAACGATATTCCCGAAATAAAAGGGATTGTCGTCAGAGACAGGCGTATAACGTCACGCTGTGGCGCGGCGTCTGCGGTCCTCGATTTCGCGGATGACGACCATGGCGCCGACAAGCTTGTAGGCAGATGAGTAACACGGCGACATTTCCAACGATTTCACGATCGTGCGACCGTTCTGGTCTTCCGCGTAGGTATACTTCGACGTATCGCCCTTGAAACAATTATCCAGCTTGTCTCTGAGGTCGTTCTGGAAACGGTGGACGCCAACCAGTTCAGCAATATGGCAACCCACAAGACCTTCCGGCGCATTGCGCTGAAATGCGTCGAGAGAATTGGCGAACGAGACGCGATAACCAGGCGTAACGATCACGACGGGATCATCCAGATCGTTCAGCATGTCTTCATCGAGGATCAGGTGGCGATGGTGCCACTCCAGTGTGTCCTCGTCCTCGTCACCAACGACTTTCGCCTTCGAAGGCATGCCGACGTAACGATCAACGAGCGTCCGCAGAAGCTCGGAGTTGCGCTGCACGCAGCCAAGGTCTTCCGCCTCGTGGTTGAGGAGATCGATGGCAAAACGGAACTGCTCGCGAATATCTTCGGAATTTTCTGTCTTGCGTCCGACAACCCGCTCGAGGAGCTGTTCCAGTTCACGCTCCAGCACGGCAATCTTGTCGGCTTCGTTTTTACCAACGGCAGATTGCAGTTCCGTATAACGCAGCCAGAACAACTCAATCAAATCTTTCAACCCAACTCTCCCTGAACGGGCATAACCCCCGCTACCTATGCGAACGGATTAACCCTTTGCCCCTCGATTATAGCGTCTTTGCGCTTAAAAATGACGTAACGAAACGCGGGAACGCCGCGGGGATTGTTGTCCAAAATATCACACCAGCCGCTAATTTTTCAATTTCGATAATCCATGAACGAAAAATGAGGTTCCGCTAATACGGAAAAATATCGAAATGCATCATTCTCCGGCCGAATGTCGTAAAAATCGTACAAACTCCGGCCGCACCGCAATGAACTCAAATCTGGTGCTTCACATCCCACCGGTCGTGATACCACAGCCATTGTCCGGGGTATTCGCGCACCCAGCTTTCCACCTTGTCGTTCAGAAGCTGCGCCGTCGCCTGAATGTCGACATTGCCCTTCTCATCGCGCGGAATTTCAACCTTGGGCTCTATTTCCAGCCTGTAGCGATTGTCGGGAAGACGCACGCAACGGGCCGGATACACATCGCAGTTGAATTGCCGCACCAGCTTGGCAAGCAGCGGATTGGTGCGAACTTCAAGGCCGAAGAACTTCGTCGTCAGGCCCTTTCCGAATTTCTGGTCAACGAGCACGCCGACACCACCGCCCTTTTCCAGCTGCCGCGCAAGCGCGAAGGAGGAACCGGCATGCGAGGGCACAAGATTGCCCATGCGTTCCTTGCGGAAATTGAACACCTTGTCGGCCACAAAAGGATTGTTCGGCGGCCGGAACAGTACCGTTACATCGAGACCGAAAGCAGAGCCGGCAACCGGCAAGAGCTCGAAATTGCCGCTATGGGCGGTAAAGACGATGAAGGGCCGAGGATTGTCGCGCAGCTCGAGGAAGGTCGGAATGCCCTCGACCTCGATGCGGCCCGGCTTGTTCTTTTCCGGATCGAAATCGAACAGCCGGTCTAGAAATACATATTCCGCCGCAAGCCGGCCCATATTGGCCCAGCTATCCATGGCGATCTCAAGCCGCTCCCCCTCGGATTTCTCCGGGAAGGCGCGGGCCAGATTGTAAAGCATCAGCTTGTGGCGCCCGGTTTTCGGCCCCACCCAGCGCGCCAGCCGGTCGGCGGCGCGAATGCCGGCATCGGCGGGAAAAAGCTTCAGCAGGTTGAGGAGGCCAAAGGCGAGCGTCGCAATCAGCCACTGCCGGAAGTGGTCCAGTTTCAGGACAATCCGTGTCAGGAACAGCTTCAAGATGCTCAGTCCATTCGCAGAACGATCTTGCCGAATACCTGGCGCGTTTCCATGCGCTCCAGTGCCCGGTCGATATCGTCGAAGGTGACTTCCGTGTCGATGACGGGATGAACGATGCCGCGTGCCATCTTCTGCATGGCATTGGCCATGTTTTCCATGCGGCAGCCGAAGGAGCCGAGCAGCTTCAGCTGCTGCTGGAACAGCATCATCAGATTGATTTCGGTGGAAACGCCCGAGGTAGAGCCGCAGGTGACGAGACGGCCGCCACGCTTCAGCGAGAACATCGAGGCGACAAAGGTATCCTTGCCAACATGTTCGAAGACAACATCGACACCCTTCTTTTTCGTCAGCTTGCGCACGACGCCCTCGAAACGGTCGGTCCGGTAATTGATGACATGATCGGCCCCGAGCGCCTTCGCCCGCTCGATCTTGTCGTCGGAGCCGACTGTGGTGATGACGGTGCAGCCCATCTTCTTGGCAAGCTGAATGGCCGCCGTGCCGATGCCGGAACCGCCGGCATGGATGAGAATGGTTTCGCCCGGCTCAAGCTTGGCATTGTCGAACAGCATGTGCTCCACGGTGCCGAAAGTGACAGGCGCGAGCGCCGCAGCAACGGCGTCAATGCCGTGCGGTGCCGGCACGAGCTGGCGGGCTGGAATATTCATCTTTTCCTGCGCAAAACCGTCGAGATGGAAACCGTGAACGCCTTGAACATGTTCGCACAGATTGTCGCGGCCTTCGCGGCAGGGTTTGCAGAGCCCGCAGGTGCGCGCGCCATAGACCGAGACCAGCTGGCCCGGCAGCACGTTGGAAACGCCGGGGCCGATGGCCTCGACCACGCCGGAGGCTTCCGCACCGATGGTGAGCGGCATCTTGCGCTTGGCGAAAGCCATGCCGCGCCAGCCCCACACGTCGATATGATTGAGCGCCACGGCCTTGACGCGCAGCGTCACCTCGCCCGGGCCCGGAGCGTCCGGTTCGGGCAGGTCCACTTTTTCGAGCTTCCGGTCGTCGACGAGTTGAAGAGCGCGCATATATCAGTCCTTCGCCCGAAGGCGTTACCTAAAATCATTCCAGCAAAACTCTGTAACGGTTTTGCGGCTGGAATGCGAAATCAAAGAAACGGGCGCGTTTCCGCAAGTCATTCGGAAACGCCCCTGTTGTAACGGAACCGGTTAAGCCGGTTCGCGCGTCATGACAAGGCTTGCGTTCTGCCCGCCAAACCCGAAGGAGTTGGACAGAACCGCACCCACCTCAGCATCCCGCTTCACATTCGGCACCACGTCGAGCGTGATGGTTGGATCGGGATTGTTGTAGTTGATCGTCGGCGGCAGCGTGCCGGTCAGCATGGTCTGCAGTGAGAACACGGCTTCAACAGCACCTGCGGCGGTGAGCGTATGGCCGATCATCGACTTGTTGGAGGACAGCGGAATGTTCTTCAGGCCTTCACCGAAGACGGCCAGCATCGAACCGTATTCCATCTTGTCGTTCTCAGGCGTCGAGGTGCCGTGGGCGTTGATATAGCCGATATCGCTTTCGGCCACGCCCGCATCGGCCAGTGCCGCACGGATCGTCGCAATCGCCGGGCCGCCATCGGGCGAAGAGCGTGTGCGGTGGAAGCTGTCAGCTTTTTCGCCGGCTCCCTTGATGATGCCGAGAACCTTCGCGCCGCGAGCGACGGCGGCTTCGAGCGATTCCAGCACCAGCGTTGCCGCACCTTCGGCGATCACGAAACCATCGCGGTCCTTGCTGAATGGCTTGGAGGCCTTTTCCGGCGGGTCGTTCTGGGTCGAAAGTGCTGACAGCAGCGAAAAGCGGATCAGTGCCTCGGCGCTGACAGAACCGTCAGTCGCAACCGTCAGCGCCCGTTCGGTACGGCCCTGGCGGATCGCCTCGACGCCGAGCTGGATCGCGGTCGCGCCGGATGCGCAGGCGGTGGAAAGCGTGACCGGCAGGCCGCGCGTGCCAAAGCGGTCGGAGAGGCGCTCGGAAATCGCGCCGAACAGGGCAGCTTCCTGGAATGCCGGGTCGGGACGCTGGCGGAACGCCGTCAGGAACCGTTCATAGGCGTCACCCGGCTGGGCGGCCGGCGGAGACCGGTCGGCAAGCTCGAAACGGGCGCTCCACTCCGGCTCGATCGGCGGCGCTGCGAGAAACAGCGGCCCATTGAAATCACCGGAGATACCGGCCTGCGCCAGCGCCTCGATGGTGGTTTCGCGCGCAAAGGCATAAGAACGCTCGACGGAATTCGGAACCGGGATATCGATGAAATCCACCGTGCCGCTGATGCGGGTCGAAAGCCCCTCCGTCGGGAAACGGGTGATCTTGTGAATGCCCGATTTGCCCGATGTCAACGCCGCCCAGTTATCGGCAAGCCCCTGCCCGAGCGAGGTGATAATGCCCATGCCGGTGACAGCGACGATGGGACGACCGAGATGATCCCTGAAGTTGGAAGCCATGGTCTTTTCTCCTCAAACGTCGCGGGACAGAACAGCGACACCTTCGCCGCGCACATGGCCGACGGTGGTGACAACGGCCTCGGTGGCCACCTCGCCCATTGGCTTTTCCGCAGCCGCATCGAAGGTAGGAACCTTCGCACCGCTTTCAAGCGTCAGCGCCGCCAGAGCGAGCCCGAGCGGAAACTGCGCCTCAAGTCCATGACCGGTGACACCGCCGAAACCACGAATGACCGAATTTGGCAGCACCTTGTCGAGAATGTCCTTCTCGCGGGCCGTCACGCCGTCATAACCGCTCGCGCCGGAAAACACGACGGTCGCAGCACTGTCCTTGGCGGGAGCAAGCAGCCGCTCCATGCGCTTTTCCATCTTGCCGTCATCGCGGCTGCCGCGGTCGCCCTCAATGGCGTCGATGCGGGCATAGATGCGCGCGCCACGCTCGCTGGCATGCTTGCGCGATTCCAGCACGAGGAAGGCGCCGAGCGAACCGGAAATCATGCCGCCGCCGTCCTGGTCGCCACGCGACCACAGCGGCTGCCAGCCGCCCTGCGCATGCGCGCCGATGGCTTCGAACAGCAGGATCATGTCGGGACGTTCGGCCGAGAAGGCGCCGCCGACAAGGGCGTGGCTCGATTCGCCGGAGCGGATGCGGTGAAACGCGGTTTCGACGGCGGAAATGCCGGCCGCTTCTTCGCCCATGAAGGTGCGGGAAGACCCGGTAACCTTGTGCACGATGGAGATATTGCCGGCCATCAGGTTGGAAAGCTGGGCGAGAAACAGCGTCGGACGCAGTTCCGTCGTCAGCTTCTCGTTCAGCAGCTTTTCACGGTCGTTGCGCTTCAGCGCCTCATCGACGATCAGCGTATCGACATTGATGTCGCGCTCGCCGCCACCGGCGGCAACGATCATGTCCATGGTGGCGCAGGCTTCGGCATTTTCCTTCAGACCGGCATCATCGAGCGCCAGACCGGCGGCAAAAACGCCGAGACGCTGCCAGTTTTCCATCTGGCGCTGGTCGCCGCGCTTGGCGATCTGCGCCGACCAGTCGATCTCCGGCATGGGATGGACCGGATAGGGCTTGAATTTTTCGGTCTCGACAATCGTCGCCGGCGCGGCGGCTCCAGAAAGAAGCGCCACATGCGCCTGGCTGCCAACGCCGTGACAGGTCACGATGCCGACCCCTGTTATCACCACATCATTGTCAGATTTCATCGTCTGTCATCCTTTGCAGCCGGCCCCGCCGAAACGGTCACGGCTATCCACAGCGGTTGCGAACAACCACTTCATGCGTTGCGGAATAAAGCGCGCGATGCGGATTGGCAATGGTGAAGGCCCGATCCACCGTCGCGAGCCCACGATTTTCATGCGTCAAAACCGGGCCGACGGGAAAAACGCTCCCCTTTTGAAACGGGCGGGAGCGCTTATTTCTGCGCATCCGCGGCAATCGCCGCCATCAGGCCGACTTCTTCGGCCCGCTTCTTGACGACAGGCCCAAGCGGAATTTCGCTGAACGGCATGGTACGCAGTTTCAGCTGCGCATCACAGACCTTCTTGCCGGCAGAGGTGATCTTCGCCTTGGTAACGGCAAAGCCCGAACCGTCATGCTCCAGCACCGCTTCGATATCAAGAACAGCGCCGGGCTCCACGAAGGTGCGCATCTTGGCGCCATCGACCGACATCAGGAACGGCATGGACGCGAAATCGGAAAATGCCAGAACCATCATGCCGGAGGCCTGCGCCATCGTCTCGATCAAGAGCACACCCGGAACCAGCGGCATGCCGGGAAAGTGGCCTTCGAAAACAGGGCTCTTGTCGGGAACGACGGACCGCGCCTTCAATGTGCGCGTCGCCATGTCCACGGCTTCGACCCTGTCGATCATCTGAAAATATTCAAGCAGCATCCGTCCGGCCCGTCTCTGGTCGGTTTAACCCGCCATGACGGCGAGCTTTAAAAAGAAATGCCCGCTTGACGCGGGCATTGTCGTCTCAGCCCTTGGCTGCGCGCAATTCGTCGATCTTGGCGCAGAGGTTCTTCAGCACGAAATATTCTTCGGTGGAAACCTTGCCTTCGTTGACTTCCTGCGTCCACTGCTCGAGCGGAATCTTGATGCCGAATTCCTTGTCGATAGCGAAAACGATATCGAGAAAGTCGAGGCTGTCGATGCCCAGATCGTCGATCGTGTGGCTCTCCGGCGTAATGGTTTCGCGGTCGATTTCGCTGGTTTCGGCGATAATGTCGGCAACCTTGTCGAATGTAGCTGTCACGCCCATAATCCTTATTGTCGTTCGTATGAATTATTCTTTCTGACGCACCACATAGGCAAGTCGCACAAAAAAGCCAATGGTTTCGTGACCTAACTTTGAAATTTGCCCCAAAACTGTTGCCTAAACAGCAACCGAATGACGGCCGCGTCCGTTACCGAGATAGGTGTCGAAGATTGCCGCGATGTTACGCACGAACGGCTTTCCAGCCTCCGTCACGGCAAAAATATCGGCGTCCAGCCGCACCACGCCATCCCTGTCGCCTGCGGCGAACAGCTGCGCCTGGGCTCTCACGGAATGGCTCACCTTCCCGAAACGGTGCTGCAAGTCCGAAAGATCGACAGAAAAATCGCACATCAGCCGCTCAATGACATGCGAGCGCAGATGATCATCCCGCGATAACTCTATACCCTTCACGACGGCAAGGCCGCCCTCGCCCACCATGCGCTGATATTCGCCCGTCGCCACCATGTTCTGCACATAGCCCTGCGGCAACCGACCGATTGATGATGCACCAAGCCCGATCAGCGCATCGGCCGTGTCGGTCGTATAGCCCTGGAAATTCCGGCGCAGCGCACCCGCTTCGGCGGCCTGGCATAAGGTGTCCGCCGGCTTGGCGAAATGATCGATCCCGATTTCGCCGTATCCGGCCTGCCTCAGCATTTCGCCCGCCATCGTCATCTGGCGATAACGCTCGGCAATGTCGGGCAGCGCGTGTTCGGGGATCAGCGACTGGTGTTTTTTCATCCACGGCACATGGGCATAACCGAAAAGCGCCACCCGGTCGGGATCGAGCGAGACGATCTGGTCCACGGTCTTCTTCAGCGTCTCGCAGGTCTGGAACGGCAACCCATAAAGAATGTCGCAATTGACGGAGTGAACACCCCTCGCCCGCACCGCATCAACGACGGATTTCGTCTGTTCGAAAGACTGGATGCGGTTGATGGTTTTTTGCACTTTGTCATCGAAGTCCTGAACCCCGAGGCTTGCCCGCGACATGCCGATGGCGGCAAGCGCATCATAGCGGCTGTCGTCCAGATCGTTGGGGTCCATCTCGACGCTGATTTCAGGTGCGAGCCCGAAGGTGAAATGACGCCGCAGACAGTCCATCAGGCTCTTTATGTCCTCCGGCTTCAGCATGGTGGGCGAGCCGCCGCCGAAATGCACGGCACTCACCACCGCGTCAGGCGAAACCAGCGCGCCGACGGCTTCGATTTCCTGTTTAAGTGCTTCAAGATAAACGGCAATCGGCTCGTATTTCAGCGTGTGCTTGGTGTGGCAGGCGCAGAACCAGCACAGCCGGTCGCAATAGGGAATATGCAGATAAAGCGACAGGCGATTCCTGTGACCGAGCGCGCCGAGCCAGCGGCGATAGATGCAATTATCGATTCCCTCGTGGAAATGCGGCGCGGTCGGATAGCTCGTGTAACGTGGCACTGCACCCGAATATTTGTGAAGAAGTTCGGTATTCATCGCCCGATTTGCCTTTTATCAAGAAAATGTCGATTTCCTCTCTCTCAGTAGCGGCTGCGACAGTTTGCAACTTTGACTTCAATCAAATTGCGCCGTAAGTTCTTGCTAAAGTAGACGCGGGGGCGACGGCTACGTGGCGAAAGCCTTGCATGAGACCGGATTTGACACCTACGGTCGCAATCGTCCTGAAAAAGCCAGCATTGGAAAAGGCTTATGGACACGCTGCAGAAGACCATCCACAATTCGGAAGAACCTGTCGTTTGTCGCTCCTGCGAGGCGCGCCATGGCGGGCTTTGCAGCAGCCTGACGCCGCAACAGCTTTGCGAGCTGAACCGCCATTCCAGCCGCAAGAAACTGGAAGCGGGCAATGAGCTTCTCGGTCAGGGCGAACTCGTCACCTCCTACGGCAATATTTTGAACGGCGTGGTGAAGCTGTCGAAAATGATGTCGGATGGCCGCCAGCAGATCGTCGGCCTGCAATTTGCACCGGACTTTCTCGGCCGCCCGTTCATGGCGGAAAGCAAGATGACGGCGGAAGCCGCAACCGATGTGGAGATTTGTCTCTTCCCGCGCCGCGTCGTCGACCGCATGGTTTCCGAAGTGCCCGATATGGAACGCAAGCTTCACAACCAGTCCCTGAAGGAACTGGACGAGGCGCGCGACTGGATGCTGACGCTCGGGCGCAAATCGGCGCAGGAAAAGGTTGCCAGCTTCCTTTATTTGATCGCCACCCATATCGACCCGGAAAACGACGACAAATCCTGCTTCGACCTGCCGCTCTCACGCGCCGATATCGCCGATTTCCTTGGCCTCACCATCGAAACAGTTAGCCGCCAAATGACCAAGCTGCGCAAGGAAGGCATTATCTGTATCGAGAACAACCGGCATATCACCGTGCCTCATCTCAACGCGCTGAGCGAAGCCGCGGGCAACGACTGACGGAATTCGTCCTCTCACCGGCCCTGAAGCACAGGTGTTCCGAAGTTGATGTCCGGTGCCCGCGCCTGAGCGGGTGCGAGCGCAAAACCGGCAAGAACCAGCAAAGCGGCGATGCATTTCATGATATTTCACCCCGTGCCCCGCTTTTTTTAAGCGGCCTGTTTGTTATGGCTGCATCATAGCTGGCAAACCGCATCCATCCGCTTAAGATCTTGGGTAAGCGGATAGTTCAAAGGCAGGGTAAAGAAGGGGTTATGATTGCCGGACGGCGCGCGCCGTCTAATGTCTTTACGGAAGGCTCGGCATCGCCACAAGTTTCTTCTCCCCGCCGGGGAGAAGGTGGCCCGAAGGGTCGGATGAGGGGGCAAGCTCGCGGGTTATCACTACCCTCGCCCCTTCATCCCGCTGCCGCGACCTTCTCCCTGGCGGGGAGACGAAACAAGCGGCAATCGTTCGTTCCATTGGGGGGATGTGAAGACGTTAAAGCGCAGTCTAGCGAACCGCGTCAAATGCCCGGCATAATCTCACTGCGAAGCAGCAGGTGTCGCAACCGGCTTCTGGTTTTCGGCGAGCGCCCGCAATTCGGCAACCCGGCGATTATATTCAGCTTCGGAAATCTGCCCGTTTTTCCGCGCCGCGCCGAGGCGCGAGAGGTTTGCTTCCATGGTGGAAGCCTCATCCTCACCCATCTGGGTGCCGGCGGCCGTCAGCGGCTGGGCGAAAGTGGGATAGGTGCCGGTGTTGCGCTTCTGGCTGACCGCCGTGTCGCTGACCGGGCGCGGGCCGACGATTTCGGCCGTCGGGCGGCGCATATGGGCGGGCGCGACGATCGGCTCCGGAGCCTTGCAGGCGGCAAGCGTGGCGGCGAGCATTACGCCGGAGAGCGAAAGAACACCGATTCTTGCCGCATTTTCCGCATATGTTCCCCATGTCCCCATGTGCTTGCCCATCGTCATGTTCCGCCTGTAAGGATATCGCCGATATCGAATTCGACTGCGGTTCGGCCCTTTGCGGCCTCCCCTTGCTGGTGGAACTTGTATTCGTTTTCATGCAGAATGTGCAAACACAAATTTGGTGGAGGATGGCGCATGGCAGGTGTTGACGGCGGCGGTGAGAAAAAGGGCGGCAAAACGCCCGGCTTCGACGCCAGTTCCGCCGAGGCCTACCTGATCCGCGACCCGGAAACCTTCGCGATCAACATCGCCCGTGCGCTCGAAAATCTTGGCAAAGCCGCCTCAGAATGGCTGGCGCCGCGCGAACGCGGTGACATCCCCCAAACCAGCGCCGATCCTGTGACCGATCTGGTCAAGACGCTGTCCGATGTCGCCGAATATTGGATGGCCGAACCGAAGCGGTCACTGGAGGCGCAGACCCATCTTCTCTCCAGCTACTACGATCTGTGGACGAAATCGCTGGCGCAATTTTCCGGCGACGCCGATTCGCCCCCGGAAAATGTGGCCGAAAGCGGCCCCGCACAACGCAGAAGCAAGCGTTTTGCCGATGCCGACTGGCAGACCAATCCGTTCTTCGATTTCCTGCTGAAAGCCTACCAGACCACGGTCGGTTTCGCCGACCGGATGGTGACGGAAGCCGATGGGCTGGATGAGCATACCCGCACCAAGGCGCTGTTCTACATGCGGCAGGTGACGGAGGCGCTTTCGCCGGCCAATTTCGTCTTCACCAACCCGCAGGTCTTCCGCGAAACGGTCGCCTCCAGCGGTGCCAACCTCGTCAAGGGCATGGCGCAACTGGCCGAGGATGTCGCGGCCGGCAACGGTCACCTGAAACTGCGCCAGACCGACTACAGCAAATTTGTCATCGGCCAGAATATCGCCGTCACATCAGGCAAGGTGGTGGCGAAAAGTCCGCTCTGCGAAATCATCCATTATGCCCCGACGACGGAAAAGGTCTTCAAACGGCCGCTGCTGATCGTCCCGCCCTGGATCAACAAATTCTACATTCTCGATCTCAATCCGCAGAAATCCTTCGTCGGCTGGTGCCTTGAACAGGGCCACAGCGTCTTCATGGTCTCCTGGATCAACCCGGATGCGCGCCTCGCCGACAAGGGCTGGGACGACTACATCAGGGAAGGTATCGATTTCGCGCTCGACACGATTGAGGAGCGGACCGGTGAAAAGGACATCAACGCCATCGGTTATTGCGTCGGCGGCACGCTTTTATCCTCCGCGCTGGCGCTGCATGCGCAGCAGCAAGGCGATGAGCGCATCCGCAGCGCCACGCTACTGGCCGCCCAGACCGATTTCACCCATGCCGGCGATCTCAAGGTCTTCATCGATGAAGGCCAGCTGGCGGCGCTGGACAAGCACATGCAGGCGGTCGGTTATCTCGATGGCTCGATCATGGCGACCGTATTCAACATGCTGCGCGCCTCCGATCTCATTTGGCCCTATGTGGTCGATAACTACCTGCGCGGCGCCGAGCCCCTGCCCTTCGATCTGCTCTACTGGAACTCCGATTCGACCCGGGTGACCGCCGCCAGCCACTCGTTTTATCTGCGCAATTGTTATCTCGAGAACAATCTCGCCCGTGGGCTGATGCGGGTCGCCGGCAAGCGGATCAATCTCGGCGATATCAAGATCCCGGTCTATGATCTCGCCACCCGCGACGACCATATCGCGCCGGCGAAATCGGTTTTCACGGGGGCCGCGCTGTTCGGCGGGCCGGTCGAATTCGTGCTCGGCGCATCCGGCCATATCGCAGGCGTTATCAATCCGCCGCAGCTTGAAAAGTACCAATATTGGACAGGCCCATCACCGGCCGGAGACTTCGACGCCTGGCAGGCCGCCGCCACCGCCCATAAGGGCTCCTGGTGGGTCCACTGGCAGAACTGGATCGAAAGCCAGAATGCCGAAAGGGTGAAGGCGCGTAAGCCTGGAGACGGCAAACGCCCGGTGCTCGGCGATGCGCCGGGAACCTACGTCCTTTCGTAGGATGACGGTGAAAAAGATGACCACACACGACAGAAAGGTGTCTTCCCCCGGCGTTCACCTCATCCTCATTCCTGTAACAAGCACAGGGATGAGGGATAAAAGACCCCGCAAACACACACGCTTATCTTCAAGGCATCATGTTCTTCACACCCCCGCTTATTCCCGCAACGTTGATTTCCCGCTACAAGCGTTTCCTCTTCGATGCCGTTCTGGAAGACGGCACGGCGATCACCGGCTCCTGCCCCAATACCGGCTCCATGCGCGGGCTGACGACACCGGGCTCCCGCATATGGCTGTCCGAACATGACAGCCCCACGCGCAAGTACCGGCACATGCTGGAAATGGTCGAGGCCGATGGCACTACGGTCGGCATCAATACCGGCATGCCGAACCGGCTGACGGAAGAGGCGATCCTGAACGGCCGAATCCGCGAACTTGCCGGCTATTCGACGATCCGGCGCGAACAGAAATACGGCCGCAATTCCCGCATCGATTTTCTCCTATCCGAACCCGGCCGTCCGGATGCCTATGTGGAAGTCAAGAACGTGCATTTCATGCGCGAGCAAGGCCTCGCCGAATTTCCCGATACCGCCACCAAACGCGGTGCCAAGCACCTGGACGAGCTGGGTGACGCCGCGGAAGCTGGTTACCGTTCAGTGATGCTCTATCTCATCCAGCGCGACGATTGCGACCGGATGCGCATCTGCGACGATCTCGATCCCGTTTATGCGCTGGCGTTTCAGCGGGCAATAGTGCGCGGCGTGGAGGCCTATGCGGTGAAATGCACGGTCTCGCCCTCACAAATTTCGGTCAGCGGAACGGTTAAGATGGACGAATGGCGTCCGGCTGTTTTATGAACAGGAACGTAAAGACACAGAAAGCACTATGATGGTCACCTATATCGACGCAGCCTCCGCCCCCCTCAAGAATACCGGCGTCATCCGCCTCTATACGCCTGAGGATTTCGACGGGATGCGCAAGGCGTGCCAGTTGACGGCCCGCTGCCTCGATGAACTGGCGGCCATCGTCAAGCCGGGTGTGACGACCGACGCCATCGACCGTTTCGTCTTCGAATTCGGCGCCGACCACGGTGCGCTGCCGGCGACGTTGAATTATCGCGGTTATACGAAATCCGTCTGCACCTCGATCAACCACGTCGTCTGCCACGGCATTCCGGATGAAAAGCCGCTGCGTGAGGGCGACATCGTCAATATCGACGTGACCTATGTGCTGGACGGCTGGCATGGTGATTCGAGCCGCATGTATCCGGTCGGCCAGATCAAGCGTGCGGCAGAACGCCTGATGGAAGTGACCTATGAATGCCTGATGCGCGGTATCGCAGCTGTAAAGCCCGGTGCGCGCACCGGCGCCATCGGCGCGGCCATCCAGGCCTATGCGGAAGCGGAGCGCTGCTCTGTCGTGCGTGATTTCTGCGGCCATGGCGTCGGACGCCTGTTCCACGATACGCCCAACATCCTGCATTACGGCCAGCCGGAAGAAGGGCCGGAAATCCGCGAAGGCATGATCTTCACCATCGAGCCGATGATCAATCTCGGCAAACCGCATGTGAAGGTGCTTTCGGACGGCTGGACCGCGGTGACGCGTGACCGTTCCCTTTCCGCGCAATATGAACATGCTGTCGGCGTCACAGCCACCGGCTGCGAAATCTTCACGCTGTCACCGGGTGGTTTTGATCGTCCGGGCTTGCCGCCGCTTCCCCCCGCATAAGGCCAGACCCGCCCATGGCAAAACGCCCCGCCCCGCCTTCCGCCGATCTTTCCAAAACTCCCGGCTTTCAGGCGGGCGAAGGCGATCTGTTCGGCGAGACGGATGAGCGCGGCTTTTTTGCCGAACCGCGAAGCGGCGCGAAAAGGCCGGCAGCCATCGTCGAACAAGAAACCGATGCCGCCCACTATCACGGACATCGCGAGCGGCTGCGCGCGCGTTATCGCGATGGCGGTGACACAGCCCTTGCCGATTACGAATTGCTGGAGCTTCTTCTCTTCCGGCTGATCCCGAGGCGCGATACCAAACCCATTGCCAAGGCCCTGATCGCCCGTTTCGGAACGCTTGGCGGCGTGCTCGGCGCGCCCTTGCCGTTGTTGCAGGAGGTGAAGGGCGTGGGCGAAACCGTGGCGCTCGATCTGAAGCTCGTTGCCTCCGTTTCCCAGCGTATGCTGAAAAGCGAGATCCGCAACAAGCAGGTGCTTAGCTCCTGGTCCTCGGTCATCGATTATTGCCACGCCGCCATGGCCCATGAAACGCGCGAACAGTTCCGCGTCCTGTTCCTCGACAAGCGCAACGTCCTGATCGCCGATGAGGTGCAGGGTCAAGGAACCGTGGATCACACACCGGTCTACCCGCGCGAAGTGGTGCGCCGCGCCCTTGAGCTTTCATCTACTGCTTTGATTTTAATACATAATCACCCAAGCGGAGACCCGACCCCTTCGCGCGCGGATATCGAGATGACCAAGACCATCGTCGATACGGCAAAGCCGCTCGGCATCACCGTCCACGACCACATCATCATCGGCAAGGACGGTCACGCCAGCTTCAAAGGGCTTCGGTTGATCTGAAGAAAGCGCGAAAGTTTAACGCGAGCTGCAACCCATAGAGGCGACATCAATACAAAATTAACACCTATAAATTAGCATTTCCGAAAATAATAAATCAAGGCATCGAACCTTGATGCCAAAAGGAACGGGGGTGCTTTATGTTTAATGGAGTGCGTTTCTTTCGCGATAGATCCGGCTCGTCTGCTGTCGAGTTCGCCATCGTCGCACCGATATTCTTTCTCGTCCTGCTCACCATGATCGCCTATGGCATTTATCTTATGGCGGCCTATTCGGTGCAGCAGATCGCCGCCGACGCGGCGCGGACGGCGGTTGCCGGCCTCAATACGACCGAGCGCCAGCAGCTTGCCCGGGATTTCGTCACAAAAAGCGACCTCAGTTACGCCTTCATGGACAAGAGCCGCTTCACCGTCGATGTCGCCACCGATCCCGCCAATGCCAACCAGTTCACGGTCAAGGTCGAATATGACGCCCGCGATCTGCCGATCTGGAGCCTCTACAGCTACACCCTGCCCGAACCGGTCATCCGGCGTTTTTCCACCATCCGGATCGGAGGAGTATGACATGCGAGATATTCATTCCCTGCTTCCGCGCTTCCTGAAAGATAGAAGGGGCAATATCGCCATTTCGGCGGGGCTCACCGCACCGCTTTTCATTGGCATATTGGCGCTCGGTGTCGATTACGGTTATCTGACATTGCAGAAACGGCAATTGCAGCAAACCGCCGATCTCGCGGCCATATCGGCGGCAGCCAACGCCACGGACGCCGAAAAGGCGGTCCAGCAATATTTCGCCCTCAACGGCATGGATCTCGGCGTCAAGACCGACAAGGGTCTTTTGACCGAAAAGGGCCTGCAACCCTTCGATCCCCAGAATGAATTTGCCAGCAGCAAGGGGTATGCCGAGGTCATCAAGGGTCACTATGAGCCGGATGCGACCGTACCGGTCGGCCAGCGTTTCGTTGACAATGCCCTGCCCACCAATGCGATCAAGGTGAACATCGTCGAACAGGGGCAGATATTCTTCGCCTCCGCCTTCACCACGCCCCCGAAGGTTTCGGCGGTCGGAACGGCCTCATCCCAGAAGATCGCGGCATTTTCAGTGGGATCGCGGCTGGCGAGCCTTGATGAGGGGATTCTCAACAGCCTGCTCGGCGGCCTTCTCGGCACCACGGTGTCGTTGAAGGTCATGGATTACCAGGCGCTTCTCGCCGCCGATGTCAATGCGCTGAAGATCGTTGAGGCGCTGGCCATCGATCTCAACCTCACCGCCGGCACCTATAAGGATGTGTTGCAGACGGAAATCAGCTACGGCAAATTCCTCGACGTGCTGACGAAAACCTCCGGCCTGCAGCCGGCGGTCGTCAACATTTTGAATACGCTGCAAAAAGCGGTCAACAAGAGCAACGTCAAGATCAAGCTCGAAGAAATCCTCAATCTCGGCCCCTTCTCCGACAAGCTGATCGGCACGGGTGAAAACCTCAAGGTCACCGCCGGCGTCTTCGATCTCATCAACGCCGCCGCCGTAGCGGGCAATGGCGGCAACCAGCTGGGCCTTAATCTCAACGCCAATCTTCTCGGCCTCGCCTCGGTCAAGGCAACGCTTGCCATCGGTGAACCGCCCGTCGAAACGCCATCGCTCGCCGTCGGTGGTCAGGGCACCATCGTGCGCACCGCGCAGACCCGGCTTGCGGTCAATGTCGTGGTCGATGGCCTGCAGGCCATTGCCGGTCTCAAGGTCAATCTCCCGCTTTATGTGGAAGTCGCCCATGCCGAAGCCCGGCTCGCCGATATCAGATGCACCGGCGGCGGACAGGGCACGGTGGACGTGGAAGTCGTTCCCGGCGTTGCGGAAATCGCACTCGGCAATGTCGATACCTCGGCCTTTGCCAATTTCGGCAGGGATCCGCGCGTGACCAAGGCAGCCATCGTGGATTCGGCACTGCTTGCCATTAACGGCAGCGCCCTCATCAATGCCACCAATATGACAAAGACGAAGCTAACCTTCACCCAGTCGGATATTACACAGGCCAAGATCAAGAGCGTGTCGACCAAAGACACCGTCACGACGCTGGTCAGTTCGCTGTTGAAGAACCTCAACCTCGATATCAGGCTTTTTTTCATCAACCTTGATCTGGGGGGCCTCGCGGTCATCCAGTCGGCGCTGGCCAACACGCTGGCGACGGTCACAGCGCCGGTCGATCAACTGCTCTACAATGTGCTTCTGGTTCTCGGCGTCAAGATCGGCGAAGCGGATGTCCGGGTGACCGATGTCCGCTGCCAGCAGCCCGCGTTGGTTCAGTAATCTGGCACCACGCACGAAAAAGCCGCCGGATGGTCTCCCGGCGGCTTTTTTGTTTTATGCGCTCATTGCCTGGATCAGGCGTTGGCAATCGCCAGACGCTTCTCGTCGCGGCCGCTCTTCATGCGCTCGGATAGCAGGAATGCCAGTTCCAGCGCCTGATCGGCGTTGAGGCGCGGGTCGCAATGGGTGTGGTAACGGTCGGACAGCGAATCCGCCGTCACGGCGCGCGCACCACCGGTGCATTCCGTCACGTCCTTGCCGGTCATCTCGATGTGGATGCCGCCCGGATGTGTGCCTTCGGCGCGATGGATCTGGAAGAAGCTTTCGACTTCCGAAAGGATCCGCTCGAACGGACGCGTCTTGTAGTGATTGAGCGTGATGGTGTTGCCATGCATCGGATCGCAGGACCACACGACCTTGCGGCCCTCCTTCTCCACCGCACGGATGAGCTTCGGCAGGCTGTCCGCCACCTTGTCATGGCCGAAACGGCAAATCAGCGTCAGGCGGCCGGCCTCGTTCGCCGGGTTCAGCGCGTCGATCAGTTCGATCAGATTGTCAGGCGTCAGCGACGGACCGCATTTCAGACCGATCGGGTTCTTGATGCCGCGGAAATATTCCACATGCGCATGGTCGAGCTGACGTGTGCGGTCGCCGATCCAAAGCATGTGTCCAGAGGTCGCGTACCAGTCGCCGGACGTTGAATCGACACGGGTAAGCGCCTCTTCGTAACCGAGAAGCAGCGCTTCATGGCTGGTGAAGAAGTCGGTCTCGCGCAGGCTTGGATTGCTGTCAGCGCTAATGCCGATCGCCTTCATGAAATCCATGGTTTCGGAAATCCGGTCGGCCAGTTTGCGGTAACGATCCGCCTGCGGGCTGTCCTTGATGAAGCCGAGCATCCACTGGTGAACGTTTTCGAGATTGGCATAACCGCCCATCGCGAAAGCGCGCAGCAGGTTCAGCGTCGCAGCGGACTGGCGATAGGCGTCGAGCTGGCGCTCCGGGCTCGGAATGCGCGAGGCTTCGTTGAATTCGATACCGTTGATGATGTCACCGCGGTAGGACGGCAGGGAAACGCCATCCTGCACTTCCACGTTGGAAGAGCGCGGCTTGGCGAACTGACCGGCAATGCGGCCGACCTTCACGACGGGCAGCTGCGCGCCATAGGTCAGCACGACGGCCATCTGCAGGAACGCGCGGAAGAAGTCGCGGATGTTGTCTGCACCGTGCTCGAGGAAGCTTTCAGCGCAATCGCCGCCCTGCAGCAGGAAAGCGTTGCCTTCGGCCACATTGGCGAGCTGTTTCTTCAGGCGGCGGGCTTCGCCGGCAAACACCAACGGCGGGTAAGTCGCAAGCGTGGCTTCCGTTGCCGCAAGCGCTGCCGCATCCGGATATTCGGGAACCTGCTGGATCGGTTTCTGCCGCCAGCTGCCGGGGGTCCAATTCTGTGCCATGTTCTTAACCCTTTTTTCGCCCGCGCGACGTCGCGCGGCCGCCTCGAAAAATTGAGCGGCTTATAGCTCCAAGCATCGGCTTTGCATAGCCGATCCCTGAGCTAACAGGCTCATTCTGCCCGTTTTGGGCGTTCCAGACGTACAAAAGTCAATTCAAACGATTTAACAACCCCGCCGCCATTCGAAAACTTCGCTTTCAAAGGGCGGCAGGCTGATGGGGGCGGCGATTATATCGCGCCTGTACCGACGTTAAACACGCTCGCCATTCACGACGCGATAGCTCGGCGAATACATCGTCACCAGTTCCTCGGACGCTGTCGGATGAACCGCCATGGTGCGGTCGAAATCATCCTTGGTGCAGCCGGCTTTCAGCGTGATGCCGAGAAGCTGCGCCATCTCTCCCGCCTCATGGCCGAGAATATGCGCGCCGACGACTTTACGGTCGCTAGCATTGACGATCAGCTTCATGATCGTCTTTTCCTGACGGCCGGACAACGTCGCCTTCATCGGCCGGAACTGTGCGCGATAAACTTCCAGTTCCGGATATTTCTTGCCCGCTTCCTCTTCCGAAAGACCGACGGTGCCGATCTCCGGCTGCGAGAACACCGCCGTTGCGATCAGCTCGTGATCCGGCTTCGTGGGGTTGTTCTTGTATTCGGTCTCGATGAAGCACATGGCCTCGTGGATCGCCACCGGCGTCAGTTGTACCCGGTCGGTGACGTCGCCCAGCGCGAAGATACCAGGCACGTTGGTGCGCGAGTAATCATCAACGATGATCGCGCCCCGCGCATCCAGCTTCACACCGGCGTTTTCGAGACCGAGGCCCTTGGTGTTCGGATCTCGCCCGAGCGCCAGCATCACCAGACCGACATGCAGCGAGCTACCCTGTTTGGTGCGCGCCACGAAACCGCCCGCACCATCCTTGCTGACTTCCTCGATGATGTCTTCGAGAATGATGCGGATGCCCTTGGCCTCCATCGCCTCATGCAGACCCTTGCGCATGTCGTGATCGAACCGCGAGAGGATTTCCTTGCCGCGGTAAATCAGTGTCGTTTCAACGCCGAGCCCATGGAAGATATTGGCGAATTCGACAGCGATATAACCGCCGCCGGCAATCAGGATCGATTTCGGCAGTTCTTCCAGATCGAAGGCCTCGTTGGAGGAGATCGTCAGCTCATGGCCAGGCAGCGCCTTGTGCTCGTTCGGCGTGCCGCCGACAGCGATCACGATACGCTCGGCGGTGAAGGTCTCGCCGGTTTTTGTCAGCTTCACAGTATGGGCGTCGACCAGTTCCGCACGGCTGTCGAAAATATCGGCCTTGGCGTTTTCCAGACCCTTGCGGTAGAGCCCCTCGAGACGGGTGATTTCCTTGTCCTTGGCAGCGATCAGCTTCTTCCAGTCGAAGCTGCGCTCGCCGACGCTCCAGCCAAATCCTTCCGAGTCCTCGAAATGCTCCGGAAATTGCGAGGCATAAACGAACAGCTTCTTCGGCACGCAGCCGCGGATGACGCAGGTTCCGCCATAGCGATATTCCTCGGCGATCGCCACGCGCTTGCCGAGCGAGGCCGCCACGCGGCCGCTGCGCACGCCGCCGGAACCGCCACCGATGACGAAAAGATCGTAGTCATAAGCTGTCATAGTCAAAACCCCTGATCAAAACCGCCGTCCTCAGCCTCGAGACGGGCGGCGGCGCATTCACGGCACATATAGGTGCTGCGACGCACAAATGAAAAGCCCGGTCTTGCGGCCGGGCTTTGAATATTTCTGAATTGTCCGTTCACCCAATCAGGGCTTGGGAGCCGCCGGAGCGCCGCCCGTGGCGTTCTGATCGGCCGGAAGCGGCTTCAGATCGGCGCCGGCAACCTTCTGCAGTTCCGACATGCTGGAAGCGTTGAGGTCGCGGTTGATGCCGGCGGCCCAGATATCGGCGGCCTTCATCAGTTCGCGCGTGGCGATCGGGCCGTCCTTCAGGAGCTTCTTGCCGGCTTCGCTGCTGTAGAAGGTGGAAATGGCGTTCAGCTCTTCAACGGTGAAGGCGCGCGCATAGGTGAGCGCTGCTTCGCGCTCCAGATCGGCGCGGCGCGGCGCAAGCTCGAGAGCCTTCGCGTCAACAGTCTCGGTGATCGCATCCTGAACGTTCGGCGAAGCCTGAATGAGTTCGGCCTTCAGACGCTCCGCCAGACCCGGCAGAATGTCGTCGAAACGGTCGGTAACGCCAAGAGAAGTGATCGCCTGCCGTGCGGCGGCGATATGCGCTTCCGAAATTTCCTGGGCGCGTGCGGCAGTACCGAACGCGATGCCGGAAATGAGGATCGAAGCAGCGGCAGCTTTGCCCAGTCCCGCTAGTTTGACCATGAAAATCTCGCTCCTGTTATACTGCCTGCATCACGCGGGCGCCTTCAGGACCCGCGATAATGGCAAGCGATGCCAAATTTATGAAAAGTCCGTGCTCGACGACGCCGGGAATCGTGTTCAGCTCGCGTGCTAGCGCTTCTGCATCAGGAATACGGCCAAAAGATGCGTCGAGGATAAGGTGCCCGCCATCGGTCATGAAGGCGCCGTCGCCGGAAGAGCGCAGCGCAAGCGTGCCGGAAAGCCCGGAACGCGACGCCAGTTTTTCGATGGCGATACGCGTCGCCACCTGGCCGAAAGGGTTGATTTCGATGGGAAGCGGAAAAGCGCCCAGCGTCTCCACCACCTTGCTCTGGTCGGCGATCACAATCATGCGGGCGGATGCCGCCGCAACGATCTTTTCGCGCAGAAGCGCGCCGCCGCCGCCCTTGACGAGGCGCAGCGCATGATCGACCTCATCCGCACCGTCGATGGTCAAATCCAGTTCCGGCAATTCATCCAGCGATTTCAGCGGAACGCCAAGCTCGACGCACAGGCGCGCGGTGCGCTCGGATGTCGGCACGCCCTCGACCTTGAGCCCTGCCGCGACCTTCTCGGCCAAAAGCCTGACGAATTCCTCGGCCGTCGAGCCCGTGCCGATACCGAGCCGCATCCCATCCTGTACATGGGACAATGCGGCCTCGGCGGCCTTGATCTTCATCTGGCGGGCATCCATGTGCCTGAAACTCCGGTAGCTTTATCGTCGCCGTGCTGTTTACACGGGTCGAAAGCCAAACGAAAGCCTTTTTCAAGGCAACGAACAGAACGTTGTGACGCGGTTGCAAAGACAGGCCCGTTTGCCTAGGCTTGGCGGGAATGAAAGCATCGATCGCTCAGCACCCGCATTCTGCAAGAGGCCAGTTCCCGTGACATCCCGCCTGCTCTCCCCCCTCGCCATTTTCGATCTCGACGGCACGCTGGTCGATACCGCCGCCGACCTCGTCTCAAGCCTCAACCACACCATCGCCGCAGCCGGGCTTGCGCCCGTCACCTATGACGACCTGACGCATCTCGTCGGCCAGGGCGCGCGGGTCATGATCAAGCGCGCCTTCGCGCTGCGCGAAACGGAACTGCCGGAAGCAGAGATCGATCCGCTTTATGAGCGCTTCATCACCCATTACCGCGCCGAAATGCCCGGCGAAAGCCAGCCCTATCCCGGCATTATCAGCGCGCTGGATGCACTTTCCGAAGCGGGCATCACGCTCGCCGTCTGCACCAACAAGACCGAAATCCTCGCGTTACCGCTGCTCGAAAAACTGGGCCTCAGCCGATATTTCACCGCCATCACCTGCGGCGATACGTTTGAATTCCGCAAGCCGGATGCCCGCCATATCCTCGGCACCATCGAAAAGGCCGGCGGCGACCCGCAGCGCTCGATCATGGTCGGTGACAGCATCAACGACATTCTCGCCGCCAGACGCGCGGCCGTGCCATCCATCGGCGTCACCTTCGGTTATTCGGATGTGCCGATGGTTGAACTGGAGCCGGATGTGGTGATCGACGATTTCACCGAATTGACGCCGGCGCTGTTCGAAGAACTGGTTGCGAAGGGCGAAGCGGCTGCCTGAGAGGCCGGGCCGCTTCATCCAGCCCTTATCAAACAAAAAGCGCCGTTTCCGGCGCTTTTCTCTTGACGATATGCCGATCAGATCGACGCAGCCCGCGCCTTCGTCGTCACGGCAAAGGCCTTCTGCACATAGCTGTCACGATCATAGACATCGTCAAAGAACTGCACCTTGCCGTCCTTGTCCGGCCACGCGGTGAAATAGGCCACGTAGACCGGAATCTTCTCCGGCACCTGAACGGCGCGGTTCTTGCCCGACGCGATCTGCTCGCCGACCTTGTCGACGCTGGTGCCAAGAACGGCGGCGGCCATGCGGCGCGGATCGACGAGGCGGATACAGCCGTGGCTCAGCGCCCGCATGTCGCGGTTGAAGAAGCTCTTGGCAGGCGTGTCATGCATGTAGATGGCATGTGCATTGGGGAACAGGATTTTCAGATCGCCCAACGCATTGTCGCTGCTCGGCGGCTGGCGCACGGAAACGGCGTTGGTGGAGCCATACCAGTTGACGCTGGTGGAAGAGACCGCACGGCCGCCCACCTGCACTTCGTAACCGAGCCGGTCGAGATAGGACGGATCGCGGCGTAGCTTCGGCAGCATCTCGTTGACGATGATCGACTGCGGCACACCCCAATAGGGGTTGAACTCGACAGTCTGGATCTGGTCCTGAAAGAAATAGGTCTGGTTGGCCTTGGAGCCGACGACCACCTTCATACCGAACTGTTCCATGCCGTCATTGTGGTAGTAGGCCATGAACGCCGGCTGGTTGATGAAGACATAGCGCTGGCCGAGATCGGCCGGAAGCCAGCGGATCTGCTCCATGGCCACCTGCACCTTGGCGATCTTCGCGTCATTGCTTTCGCCGACCATGGCGCGCACGGTCGCGCGGCCGATAACGCCGTCCGGCTTCAGGCCGTTTTCGCTCTGGAACGCCTTCACCAGATCGACGAGATCGGGCGTATAGTCCGGCGTTTGCTGGTAAGCGGAAATGATTGCCGCATGCTCGGCCTTGAAGGCAGGCGAAGCGCGATGTTCGATGGCCATGACGACATTGGCCATATCCGCGCTGCTATTGCCCGGCTTTAGCAACAGATCGGCAGGAACGCGGACGACATGCGCTGCATCGCCCTCGTCGCGCAGGCGCGCAAGTTCAGCCTTCAGCGCCAGATATTCGGCGCTCGACGGTTCACGGCTGCGCAGATACGCGGCAACATCGGGGCTCAGGCCGGCAAGCTTCAGCACCGGTGCGAGGTTCACCGTCTTGCGCTTGAAATCGTGATAGCCGGAAAGCCGGTTCGGATCGACACGGCCGCGGGTCGTATCCTGAACATAGGCCAGAACCTTGGCGGAAAGCGCCAGCTCGAACTGCATCTGGGCCCGCTGATAGGCGTCGGACACGGGCGCCGAGGCCATCTCCACCGTCGTAGCGGTTGCAGCCGCGCCGGAAGCATTGGTGATGCTGGCCGTCACATCCTTTGCCGGTGGCGAAATGCTGTAATCGGCCGGATCGAGGCCGCTTTCATCGACCGTCTCGAGAAAGGCGATGACAGCGTTGGCGCGCGCGGTCAGCTCGCCTTCCGAAACCCACAGCGTCTTGCCGCCGGCGCCGTAATAGGCTTCCAGTGCCTTGGCGATCTCAGGGGTGGCGCTAAACTTCAGATTGGCAAGGCCTTCACCGAAATTCGCCGTGTTTACCGCACGGGCCGAATCCGCCTTGTAGTTGTAATAGCGCGGGCCTGAAACACGCGGCAATGGCTCGGGATCGGAAGCATCGGCGCTTTGGCCCGCACTCGATCCGGAGGGTGAGGTAACGATGCCGGCCGGCGGCAACTCGCCGCGATCCCGCGCGATCTTACCGGGGCCACCGCGCAGGAGGTCCATCAACGTTACCGCCCCGGCACTGCCGGGAAGAGCGGTGGAAACGGAAAGACCGAGAGCCAGCACCAGTGCTGCCGATGTTTTTCCAGATGTGACTTGCAATTTGATCCTCGTAGCACCCAGCACCGCCAGCAAAAGGCGGGCATCAGTTTCATGCCTGTCTAGCCGATAGACGGCCAGTTGAAAAGAAAACGCGAAAAAGCCCACAACCGTGCCGAAATGAACCTTATAATACAGCCAAAGCCATAAAAACGTAATTTCCAGAATTGGCGAGAATGGTTAAATTTCTATTTATTTCATTCACTTTGCCCTGCCCCATCAGCTCATCACGGCACCCCGGAAAGCCCGGTTCGCCGGCCATTTCGCGTCGTAGTAAAAATGACACGCCGGCACCTTTTTCGCCCCGCGCCGCGCCATACGGCGAAATCGCTTTTGCGCGGCGGGAAATATCTGCCTGCGCCGCATTGCAGCGCTTTCATTGCCGGCGCGATGATTCTATATATCGGCCGCGCAAGGCGGGCGAAGGCGCCGTTTTGGCGGAGGAAAACGAGGAAAAAGGCAAGATTGATGACAGCCACACGGACGGAAACCGATACATTTGGACCCATTGAAGTTCAGGCCGATCGCTATTGGGGCGCCCAGGCGCAGCGCTCGCTCGGCAACTTCAAGATCGGCTGGGAAAAGCAGCCCGCCTCTGTCGTTCGCGCGCTCGGCATCGTCAAGCAGGCCGCAGCCCGCGCCAATATGGCGCTTGCCGGCCTCGACCCGAAGATCGGTGAGGCCATCATCGCCGCCGCGCAGGAAGTGATCGACGGCAAGCTGACCGAGCATTTTCCGCTCGTCGTCTGGCAGACCGGCTCCGGCACCCAGTCCAACATGAACGCCAATGAGGTGATTTCCAACCGCGCAATCGAAATGCTCGGCGGCGAAATGGGCACCAAGAAGCCCGTGCACCCCAACGACCACGTCAATATGAGCCAGTCCTCGAACGACACCTACCCCACTGCGATGCATATCGCCTGCGTGGAAGAGATCGTTCATCACTTGCTGCCGAGCCTCAAGCACCTGCACAAGGCGTTGGAAGCCAAGGTCAAGCAGTTTGAGAAGATCATCAAGATCGGCCGCACCCACACGCAGGATGCAACGCCGCTGACGCTCGGCCAGGAATTCTCCGGTTACGCCGCGCAGGTCGCCTCCGCCATCGCCAACATCGAAACCACCCTGCCCGCGCTTTCCAAGCTCGCCCAGGGCGGCACCGCCGTCGGCACGGGCCTCAATGCTCCGGTTGGTTTTGCCGAAAAGGTCGCAGAGGAAATTTCCAAGATCACCGGCCTGCCCTTCGTCACCGCGCCGAACAAGTTCGAAGCGCTAGCCTCGCATGATTCCATGGTCTTCTCCCATGGCGCGATCAATGCGGCTGCGGCTGCGCTCTTCAAGATCGCCAACGACATCCGCTTCCTCGGCTCCGGCCCGCGCGCCGGTCTCGGCGAACTCTCGCTGCCGGAAAACGAACCCGGCTCGTCGATCATGCCTGGCAAGGTCAACCCCACCCAGTCGGAAGCGCTGACGCAGGTTTGCGCCCACATCTTCGGCAACAATGCAGCACTGTCCTTCGCCGGTTCGCAGGGTCACTTCGAGCTCAACGTCTATAACCCGATGATGGCCTACAACTTCCTGCAGTCGGTCCAGCTTCTGGGCGACGCCGCCGTCTCCTTCACCGACAATTGCGTCGTCGGCATCGAGGCCCGCGAAGACAACATCAAAAAGGGCGTCGAAAACTCGCTGATGCTGGTGACGGCGCTGAACGGCAAGCTCGGCTACGACATCTGCGCCAAGATCGCCAAGACCGCGCACAAGAACGGCACGACGCTGCGCGACGAGGCCGTTGGCGGCGGATACCTCACCAACGAGGAGTTCGACCAGTATGTGCGCCCGGAGAACATGATCGGGCCGAAGTAATCGGTTTGGATTTTGATGGAATGCAGAACGGGCCTTCGGGCCCGTTTTTTGTTTGCTGGAAGCCCATGACACTACCTCGCACAGCTGACAAGCTTTCCCCCAATACTCAACGTCATCCTCGGGCTTGACCCGAGGATGACGGAGGGAAGGTATCACCCAACAAAAAAGGGCCGCTGTCGCGGCCCTCTTCATCTCATTCAAACCGTCAAACCAGCCGGCTCTGCTCCACCGCCGCCTCAACGAAGCTGGCAAACAGCGGATGCGGGTCAAGCGGGCGGCTCTTCAGTTCCGGATGGTACTGAACGCCGATGAACCACGGATGGTCAGGATATTCCACCGTTTCCGGCAGGACACCGTCAGGAGACATGCCGGAGAAGACGAGGCCGCATTCTTCCAGACGGTCCTTGTAGTCCACATTCACCTCATAGCGGTGACGGTGGCGCTCGGAAATATCCGTGGAGCCGTAAATCTCGGCGATCTTGGTGTCTTTCTTCAGCGCCGCCTTGTAGGCGCCGAGGCGCATCGTGCCGCCGAGATCGCCCTTGGAGGAGCGTTTCTCCAACTCGTTGCCCTTCACCCATTCGGTCATCAGACCAACGACCGGCTCGGACGTCGGCCCGAATTCGGTGGAGGAGGCATGTTCGATGCCGGCCAGATGACGGGCCGCTTCAACGACCGCCATCTGCATGCCAAAGCAGATGCCGAAATAGGGCACGTTGCGCTCACGCGCGAACTGTGCCGCCATGATCTTGCCTTCCGAACCGCGCTCGCCAAAACCGCCCGGCACCAGAATGCCGTTGACCTTTTCGAGATAGGGCGTCGGATCTTCCTTTTCAAAGACTTCCGACTCGATCCACTCAAGCTTGACCTTGACGCGGTTCGCAAAGCCGCCGTGATGCAGCGCCTCGATCAGCGACTTATACGCGTCCTTGAGACCGGTATATTTGCCGACAATCGCAATCGTCACTTCGCCTTCCGGCGTGCGGATGCGGTTGCAAACCTCTTCCCACTGTTCCAGACGCGGCTTCGGCGCCGGCTCGATGCCGAAAGCGGCCAGCACTTCCGAATCGAGGCCTTCCTTGTGGTAGGCAATCGGAACATCGTAGATATTCGCCACATCCAGTGCCTGGATGACGGCGGAAGGACGCACGTTGCAGAACAGCGAAAGCTTGCGGCGTTCGGCTTCCGGGATTTCCCGGTCGGCGCGCACCAAGAGGATGTCGGGATGAATACCGAGCGCCTGCAGCTCCTTGACGGAATGCTGGGTCGGCTTGGTCTTCAGCTCGCCGGCTGCCGGAATATAGGGCATCAGCGTCAGGTGAAGATAGATCGCCGTGCCGCGCGGCAGGTCGTTGCCGAGCTGACGGATCGCCTCCATGAACGGCATCGCCTCGATATCACCCACCGTGCCGCCGATTTCGCAGATGACGAAGTCGTAATCGTCATTACCTTCGGTGACGAAATCCTTGATCTCGTTGGTGACATGCGGAATGACCTGAACGGTCGCGCCGAGATAATCGCCGCGCCGTTCCTTGTCGATGATGTTCTTGTAGATGCGGCCGGTCGTGATGTTGTCGGTCTTGGTGGCTGAACGCCCGGTAAAGCGTTCATAGTGGCCAAGGTCGAGGTCCGTCTCGGCACCGTCATCCGTCACGAACACTTCGCCGTGCTGTGTCGGGCTCATGGTGCCGGGATCGACGTTCAAATAGGGGTCGAGTTTACGAAGCCGCACCCGATAACCACGGGATTGCAACAAAGCTCCGAGTGCTGCCGCGGCGATGCCCTTGCCTAGAGAGGAGACCACGCCGCCTGTGATGAATACATATCGCGCCATGGGATTCACCGGATACCTTTTTACCTCTGATTCCGCCAGCCAAAATTTCATTGTTTCGAAAATTCGCTGTTGACGAATCTGCGATGGGGCGAGCCGGAATGCGAACAAAAGAAAACCGGCAGGCTTTTGGCCTGCCGGAGCGTTAAATCAAAACCGGGCTTATTGACCGGTCGGAACTGCGTTCGGATCGGCTGGCTGCGCCGGGGCCGGCGCGGCCGTGCCGGAAGCGGCCGGAGCCGGGGTCGTCTGAGCCGGTGCGGCTGCACCATTGGTCGGAACGCCATTCTCAGCCGGAGCGGGCGTCGACGGCGTCGTTGACGGGCCGAGCGTATCGAGAATGCCGTTACCCTGGCCCTGCGTGGCCGGAATACGGTTCAGAATGTCGGTCGGGCGCGATTCGTAGCGCGTCAGGAGACCGAGGCCGAGCGAGGTCGCGAAGAACAGCGCGGCAAGGATCGCCGTGGTGCGCGTCAGCGCATTGGCCGTTCCGCGCGCGGACATGAAGCCCGAACCGCCGCCGATACCGAGGCCGCCGCCTTCGGAACGCTGGATCAGGACCACGCCGACAAGCGCCAGCACGATCATGAGGTGAATAACAATCAAAACGGTCTGCATGACAATCCATTCCATGCCCCGCGCGGAGCACTACAAAGAAGGTTTCGCGGCTCTTTACATGAGGCGAAGGCTTATTCCAAGCCCCTTTCCCGCTCCACTCGCAGGAAAGCTCCGATCAAGCCGTCAGTTGCTCGTATGCCGCATAGATGGACAGGAAGTCGGAGGCTTTCAAGCTCGCACCGCCGATCAGCGCGCCGTCGACGTTTTCAACACCCATCAACTCCAGCGCATTGGCGGGCTTCACCGAGCCGCCATAGAGGATGCGCATGGTCTTGCCGGCGTCGCCGAAGCGCTTGACGAGTTCGTCGCGCATGAAGGCATGGGCCTCGCGCACATCGTCCACGGTGGGTGTCAGACCCGTGCCGATCGCCCACACGGGCTCATAGGCGATGACGGTATTTTCCGCCGTCGCCTCATCCGGCAGGGAGCCGGCGAGCTGGCGCTTGAGAATATCGAGCGTCTGACCCGCCTTGCGCTCATCCGCCGTTTCGCCGATGCAGACGATTGCGATGAGATCGGCCTGATGGGCGGCGGATGCCTTGGCGCGCACCAGATGATCGGTCTCGGCATGGTCGGTGCGGCGCTCCGAATGACCAACGATGACATGGGTGCCGAAGCAGTCGGCGATCATCTCAGCGGAAATATCGCCGGTGTGCGCGCCGGAGGCGTTCTGGTGGCAATCCTGAGCGCCGATCATCAGCGGGCTGTCATCGCAGAGCGCGGTGGCGACATAAAGCAAGGTCGAAGGCGGGCAGATCAGCGCATCCACCTTCTGGGAAAGCGCGCCCTTGACGCCCTCTGCCATGGCCTTGATCTGATCGAGCGAGGCACGTGTGCCGTTCATCTTCCAGTTTCCGGCTACAAGCGGTCGAACATTCGGCGTCATGCGTATCCCATTCCCTTTGTCTAGCAGCGCCGCTGGCGGCGCTCCAACCCTCGGCCTCCAGAGGCCCTTGATCACGACAGAAGCTCTGCCGGAATTTTCCCGGATATTCCTTTAGCCGCAGGCAGCGACAATTGGTACAAAAAAGCGGTGCAAGGGTTAAAACCAGCGGCGAATTTGAAAAATTTGTCGTGAGGACGCCCTGAATGCTCCCCTAACGGCTCAAAATCCAGTTCAAGACCGCCCGCCAGTCGGTCATGCGCACCGGCGTTCCGTGGCTGCCGGTCTCGTAACGCGTGAACCGCGCCGGCTCGCCAGCCTTCAACAACGTGCGGAAGATCGTCGCTTGCTGATCGGCCGAATAAACCTTGTCGGCGCTGCCGTGGGTAAACCAGACCGGCTTCTTCGCCTTTGCAAAAGCGCTTTTCGGAAAACCCGGATCGACCGCCCCGCCGAGGATCGCCATGCCCTTGAGATTGGCGACGGCCGCCTTGTCACGGCTGATGCCATAGCAGATGAAACTACCCATGGAGGCGCAGGTCAGAATAACAGGCTTACCGCCCGACTTTCCCGCCGCATCCGCAATCAGCGCCGCGATATCGGCAACGCCGTTCTCATCGAAGGAACGAACGCTTGGCGCATAATAGGTGCCTCTATTGGCGACAGCCAGATTTTTCAGCCTGTTGAAGTTGCCGCCGAAGGTGTAGTCGTTCATGCCGAGCCGCCGGTCACCGCCGCGCCCGTGGATGAAGATGACGGTGAAGGCCTGGCCGCTCGCCGGCCCGACGCGACCGACCTCAAGCGCCCTGCCCCCGGCGGAAACGGTTTCGAGCGCCTGCGCCTTCTTCGGCGTCATATCGACATATTGTCGTTTCACCCGGCGTTCCGGCACCTCGTCGCGACCATTGATATCGCGCATTTCCTGATAGTCGATGACCTCGGACGCGCCGCCATCGCCGCTGGAAAGCACCGTATGGGCGGAAAACAGCTCATCCTTGAAGGGACGCAGCGGCCCATCAGCGGCAGAGGCCGCAACCGGCATTGCCGCCACAGTCAGGCTAAAAAGAGTACAAAACGTGAAATGAGCTGTGGACATGCCTTGGCTAACCGTTCATTCGTGGCTGCGAGACTTGCCATCGCAAAGCCGGCAGCGCAATCCTCCTGTTGCGAAACCCTGACACAATCGTGGCATAGGATGCGCCGCGTTTGCCAGACGGACCCTTGAATCGGACGGGAACCGCGTTTGGCGTTATGATCGACGCTACTGGCATAATGATTCGCATGGCGAAATTCTGACACACGCTTTTGAACTTTGGACATGATGGACGACAGCAACGATCTCTTCTCCGGTCTTCCGGCAGCACGAAACAGCGATACGGAAACGAACGGGGATGCCGCAAAGACGCCGGTGACCACGGCCGCCAACGTGCCCGCCAACGCGAATGTGCAGCCGAAACCCGCAGCCGTTGCGGCCGTGACGCCGCCCGCCCCCGTATCACCGACCGGTGACGACTACGGCGCGTCCTCGATCCGCGTGCTCGAGGGGCTTGAGCCCGTGCGCATGCGCCCGGGCATGTATATCGGCGGCACGGACGAAAAGGCGCTGCACCACCTTTTTGCCGAAGTCATCGACAACTCCATGGACGAGGCCGTCGCCGGCCACGCCAATTTCATCGAGGTCCATCTCGATACGGAAGGTTTCCTGACCGTCACCGATAACGGCCGTGGTATCCCCGTGGAAAACCATCCGCAGGTGCCGGGCAAGTCGACGCTCGAAGTCATCATGACCAAGCTGCATGCCGGCGGCAAGTTCGACGGCAAGGCCTATGAGACATCGGGCGGCCTGCACGGCGTCGGTGTTTCCGTGGTCAATGCGCTCTCCGATCTTCTGGAAGTGGAAGTGGCGCGTAACCGCAAGCTTTACCGCCAGCGTTTCTCGCGCGGTCTGCCGATCGGTCCGTTGGAAGAGCTGGGCGACGTGCACAACCGTCGCGGCACCCGCGTGCGTTTCCATCCCGATCCGCAAATTTTCGGCGATCACGCGAAATTCGAGGCGGCCCGCATCTTCCGCATGGCCCGCTCCAAGGCCTATCTCTTTGGCGGCGTCGAAATCCGCTGGAGCTGCGATCCCGGCATGGTGCCCGCCGGCGGCGAAATCCCCGAAAAGGCCGTGTTCCATTTTCCGGGTGGCCTGAAGGATTATCTCGCCGCCACGCTCGGCAAGGAATTCACCGTCACCCGCGAAATTTTCTCGGGCCGCACGGAAAAGACGGGCGGCCACGGTGCGCTGGAATGGGCAGTCACCTGGTATGGCGGCGACACGCAGATCCATTCCTATTGTAACACCATCCCGACCCCTGAAGGCGGCACGCATGAGGCGGGCTTCCGCATCGCGCTCACCAAGGGCCTGAAGAATTATGCGGACCTGACGCAGAACAAGCGCGCCAAGGACATCACCACCGATGACGTGATGATCTCGGCTGCCGGCATGCTCTCCGTCTTCATCCGCGAGCCTGAATTCGTCGGCCAGACCAAGGACAAGCTCGCAACCGTCGAGGCCCAGCGCATCGTCGAAAACGCGCTACGCGATCCCTTCGACCATTATCTCGCCGGCAATCCGGGCGAAGCGGCAAAGCTGCTCGACTGGGTGATCGAGCGCGCCGAAGAACGCCTGCGCCGCCGCAAGGAAAAGGAAGTCAATCGCAAGACCGCCGTGCGCAAGCTACGCCTGCCCGGCAAGCTGGCGGATTGCGCCCAGAACACCGCAGAAGGCGCTGAGCTTTTCATCGTCGAGGGCGACTCGGCCGGCGGCTCGGCCAAGCAGGCGCGCAACCGCGCCAACCAAGCCATCCTGCCGCTGCGCGGTAAAATCCTCAACGTCGGCAGCGCCAGCCGCGAAAAGCTCTCCGCCAACCAGCAGATCGCCGATCTCATCCAGGCGCTGGGCTGCGGCACGCGCACAAAGTACCGCGAAGAGGATTTGCGGTACGAGCGCATCATCATCATGACCGATGCCGATGTCGACGGCGCCCATATCGCCTCGCTGCTCATCACCTTCTTCTATCAGGAAATGCCGGAACTCATTCGCGGCAACCATCTCTATCTGGCCGTGCCGCCGCTCTACAAGATCGCGCAAGGTGCGAAATCCGCCTACGCCCGCGACGACGCCCACCGCACTGAGCTGATGGAAACCATGTTCAAGGGCAAGAAGGTGGAAATCAGCCGCTTCAAAGGCCTCGGCGAAATGATGGCCGCGCAACTTAAGGAAACCACCATGGATCCCGAAAAGCGCACCCTGCTGCGCGTCGAGATCGACGACGTGGATTTCGAAGGAACCCGCGAGGCCGTCGACAATCTGATGGGCACCAAGGCGGATGCACGTTTCCGCTTCATTCAGGAACGGGCGGCCTTTGCGGATAATCTGGATATCTGATTGAAAAAACCAACCTAATACTGGCCAAATAGCCCTAATAATGGCCATTTTGGAACCTGAAACTGGCCAACACCACATTTGACCATTTCCGGGCTGTTGGTTTCCGCGCGGAACTGAGCCGGTGGGGGTGCGGATAAAAAGTTGGACTGTTTTAAATGCTCAGGCCGAGGCTCTTACGATATTCGACCGGGCTGAGCGATCCCAGCGATATCTTGATGCGCT
>NZ_JAQKGP010000027.1:0-65972 GCF_027956525.1 Agrobacterium sp. ST15.13.013 | reverse complement strand
TCACCATCTCGAGAGCGGTCTGTTCAGGAGCAGGTTTCTTCAACATGTCCCAATGAATCATAAACCCCCAGCTCACGCCAGGGGTTTGTCAGCAGTCTGAATACCCGCCAAAGGCGGGTATTTTATATTTTAAAACAAATAGGTACTTATTTCTGCTCCAGAAGCCGGCATACCGCTTCAAGCTGTTCCAATGTCCGGTAACCGATACGGATTTGCCCCGATCCGCCCTTGTGGCTGATCTTTACATCCAGCCCAAGAGCATCGGACAGGCTGCGTTCGAGCGCAATCGTATCGGAATCCTTTTCCGCAGCAGGTCGCTTCTCCGCAACATCGCCCTGCGATTTGATGTCATTCTGCGCCAGGCGCTCGGCATCACGAACCGAAAGTCCCTTGGATACGATTGTTTTCGCGAGCGTCGCCGGATCGGAAGTGGAAACAAGCGCGCGCGCATGACCTGCGGAGAGCGAACCATCCGCCAGCATATCCCTTACCGGATCGGGAAGCTTCAAAAGCCGCAGGCTGTTGGCAACGTGGCTTCGGCTCTTGCCGATGATTTCACCGAGATCATTCTGCGTATAGCCATGTTCAGCGATGAGCTGCTCATACCCCATCGCTTCTTCGAGCGGATTGAGATCGGAACGCTGTACGTTTTCGACAATCGCCAGTTCCAGCGCCGTGCGATCATCCACGTCGCGAACAATGACGGGAACATCGGTAAAGCCCGCCAGCTGCGCCGCGCGCCAGCGGCGCTCACCGGCTATAATCTCGTAGCGGTTGACTCCTACCGTTCTCACCACCACTGGCTGAACAATTCCATGCTGACGAATGGAGGCAGCAAGGTCCTGCAGCTCGTTTTCATCAAAATGACGCCGCGGGTTTCTTTGGCTGCGAGCGATGAATTCAATGGGAATGGTGCGATCAGCGTTAACCGCGCGTTGAGGCTCGCCGACCGGTACGGGCTGATCCATTTCACCGATCAATGCGGCAAGACCGCGCCCCAACCGACGCTTGGAAAGATCATCACTCATAAGATATTACTCCATACAGTCCGCAAATGTCAGGCAGCTTTGCGCAGGCGCTCTCTCTGGATCACTTCGGATGCAAGTTGCAAATAGGCCTGACTGCCGGCGCATTTCAGGTCATAAAGAATGGCCGGTTTACCATAGGACGGTGCTTCCGAAACACGAACGTTGCGTGGAATGAGGGTATGGTAAACCTTCTCGCCAAGATGGCTTCTCACATCCGAAACGACCTGCTGCGCAAGATTGTTACGCGCATCGAACATCGTCAAAACGATACCCTGTATATCAAGCTGCGGATTGACCGATCCGCGTATCTGGCTGACCGTATCCAGCAGCTGGCTGAGACCTTCCAGGGCAAAGAACTCACATTGCAGCGGCACCAGCACCGAATGGGCGGCCGTCATCGCATTCATCGTCAAAAGATTGAAAGAGGGCGGGCAATCAACAAGAATGTAGGAGTAGCCCTTGGCTTCCTTCGTCTCCATGGCCGCACGCAGCAGGAAAACGCGGTTGGAAACATTCGCGACCTGCATTTCGAAACCGAGCAAATCCATCGTGGAAGGCACGATATCGAGATTTGGAACGGCCGTGGGAACAGCAACTTCCGCTACCCCATGATCTCCCACGAGAAGATCATAGGAAGAAAGCTTGCGCTCCTTGCGGTCAATGCCAAGCCCGGTACTCGCATTACCCTGCGGGTCCAGATCCACGATCAGTACACGCTCACCAATAGCCGCCAGTGCGGTAGCCAGATTGATGGCGGTTGTTGTTTTACCGACGCCGCCTTTCTGGTTAGCAACTGCGATAATCCGGTTTTTTTCAAAAGTCATGCCGCACCTGGCCAGTTCGTCAGCGCCTCAAAGCAAGGTTGCTGATTTCAAGAACAACAGAATCTGCCTCAATGGCACTCTGATGTTTTACCAGATCAAACTTCCAGCGACCATGTGCTTTCTGCACTTCAGAATCATAATCCCGGCCTTTATTAAAATAGGCCTTGAGATTTGGGTTATTCTGCGCCCAGGGATGAATATAATCGAAAAGCAAATCCAGTTCGGCGAGCGCGCGAGCCGAAACAGCCTCGCAATTTTTGATGATCTCCGGTGCTGTCTCGATCCTGACGGGGTGAACTGCACCTCTTGCACCGGTTTCCTTCAGTGCAATTCGCAGGAATGCCGCCTTTTTATTGTTACTTTCGACCAGATCAACCCAGCCGTCGCCAAGATCAGCAAGAAAAATCGCGGTGACAACACCGGGAAATCCGCCACCGCTTCCAAGATCAATCCATTTTTTTGGCTGCGGAGAGAGTTGGAATATTTGCGCGCTATCAGCCACATGCCGGTTCCAAAGCTCCGCGAGAGTGGAAGGCGCTACCAGATTTGTGGTTCTGTTCCACTTCTTAAAAAGCTCGACAAAATATTCGAGTCTTTCCTGTGTTTCACGTGAAACACTCTGGCCGTTTATCTTCATAATCCGACTCGCTATTGGTGCATGCGTAATTTTTCACTTCGCGTTGCGGAATCCTTCCGCAGAAGTGCGAGCAGCAGCGATATCGCAGCCGGTGTCATGCCGTCAACACGAGCGGCTTGGGCAATATTCTCAGGACGGGCTTTTTCCAGCTTTTGTTTAAGCTCGTTGGAGAGGCCGGATAGGCTCTTAAAATCAAAGTCATCAGGGATTTTCCTGTCTTCGTCCCGTTTGATATCGATGATATCAGCACTCTGCCTTTGCATGTAGACCGCATAACTCGCCTCAATCTGCAAGGCTTCGGCCACTTTCCCATGGAGGGCGCCCAGTTCTGGCCAATGCTTGGCAAGGACTTCGAGAGACATATCCGGATAGGCGAGCAATTCATAAACAGACCTGCGTTGACCGTCCTGATTAAGTTTCAACCCTTGCTTCGCCGCCTGGGATGGGCTGATGGAAATAGCCTTCAGCAGCTCTCGAGCACGATCCAAATCGGAAATGAAATTCGCGAAGCGTTCCTGCCGCTCGCGGCCGACAATGCCAGCAATCTGGCCAACTGGTGTAAGCCGCAGATCCGCATTGTCCACGCGCAGCGAAAGGCGATACTCCGCTCTGGAGGTAAACATGCGGTAGGGTTCACTGACGCCCTTCGATGTCAGGTCATCAATCATGACCCCAATATAGGACTCGGTTCGGCTAAAATAGACCGGATCGGCATTGCCTGCATAAAGCGAGGCATTCAAGCCGGCAACAAGACCTTGAGCACCCGCCTCTTCATAACCCGTCGTTCCATTGATCTGGCCGGCTAGAAACAATCCCGCAATCTTACGGCATTCCAGCGAGGGTTTCAGCTCGCGTGGATCGACATAGTCATATTCGATCGCATAACCCGGCTGCAGAATCGTCACCTGTTCAAGGCCCGGTATCGTTCGGATAAATTGTTCCTGCACGGCAGCGGGAAGGGACGTTGATATGCCATTTGGATAAATGGTGTGATCGTCGAGACCTTCCGGCTCGAGGAATATCTGATGACCGTCCCGTTCACCGAAACGGGTGATTTTATCCTCAATCGACGGGCAATAACGCGGACCGACCCCTTCGATCTGTCCCGAATACATCGCCGACAGATGAATATTGTCCTGAATGATCTTGTGGCCAGCTGGCGTGGTTCGAGTTACACCACATTCAATTTGGGGATTGAGAATACGATCCGTCATGAAGGAAAAGGGGACAGGATCCTCATCGGCAGCCTGCCGATCCACCGCATTCCAGTCGATCGTGCGTCCGTCCAGTCGGGCAGGGGTGCCGGTTTTAAGGCGCCCCATAACGAGACCCAATCGCGAGAGCGTATCAGAGAGGCCAACTGACGGCATTTCTCCAACGCGTCCCGCAGGAATCTTTTCGGAACCGATATGAATGAGGCCACGCAGGAAGGTACCGCTCGTCAGCACCACTGCGCCACACGGAATCCGGCTACCATTCTTCATAATAACTGCCGCGACACGATCATGGGCCATCTCAATATCGAAAGCATCGCCTTCAATAATGGTCAGGTTTTCAATCGCATCGATCTCCCGCTGCATCGCGTCGCGGTAGAGCCGGCGGTCGGCTTGGGTTCGCGGACCACGGACAGCCGGACCCTTCTTACGGTTGAGCATGCGGAACTGAATACCTGTCGCATCGGCAACCCGGCCCATCAAACCATCCAGCGCATCGATTTCCCGAACGAGGTGTCCCTTTCCCAGACCGCCTATGGCGGGATTACAGGACATGACACCAATCGTCTCACGCTTATGGGTAACAAGGGCGGTTTTTGCACCATGCCTTGCGGCAGCAGCCGCGGCTTCGCTGCCCGCGTGGCCACCGCCAATAACAATGACATCAAATGACTGGTGCATATCCCTGCGCCCTGTTCTACCAACATCGACATCACCGCTTCGGCCGTCGATGTTTCACGTGAATCATTTTCCTATGCAGAATTCCGAGAAGATCACGCCGAGCAAATCTTCCACATCAACGCGGCCGGTAATCCGTCCGAGCGATGTTGCAGCGAGTCTTAAATATTCCGACCTTATCGCAAGGTCCAGGGTCTCGGAATCGAGCGCATCACTAACATAGTTCAGCGTCTCTTCAAGTCGTTTTTTATGCCGAGCGCGCGCGGGAACCAAAGTCTGGCCGGCACCGACGCGTTTTTCTATTTCCTGCTTCAACATCGACCGCAATTCATTCAAGCCTATTCCTTCCTGGGCTGAGATAGACAGATCAAATCCATCATTCAATGTAGGGGAATGGAGCGCTGTTTTCGTTCTCACTCGCAAATAGCTCTGGCTCCCGAGCGATTCAACGGGTTGTTTCGGGAACGAATCATTATCCTGAAGCAATAGAACGAGATCTGCCGTCTCGGCTGTCAAAACCGCGCGCCGCACGCCTTCAAGCTCAACGATATCCTGTGTTTCTCTTATTCCTGCCGTATCGAATATCCGAACCAAATATCCTTCCAGATTGATATCGACGCTCAAAACGTCTCTTGTTGTACCGGCAATATCGGTAACGATCGCAACATCCCGACCGCTAAGAGCGTTCAAAAGAGTGGATTTGCCTGCATTTGGTTCACCGACCAGCGCCACCTTGAACCCGTCGCGAATGATTTCAACGCCGTTACCGCCCTGGAGATGATGACGGATTTCCGTTTTGAGAAGCGCCATGGCCTCCCAAACCTGAGCCGCCAAGGAATCTGGAACGTCCTCCTCGTCGGCAAAATCCAGTTCCGCTTCGATGAGAGCGCGGGCTCGCGTCAGGCGGCTGGCCCAATCGTCATAAAGCGCCGACAATTTGCCAGTGCTCTGCTCCACCGCCAAGCGCCGCTGCATCTCCGTTTCAGCCTGCAACAGATCAGCGAGGCCTTCGACCTCAAGGAGATCCATCTTCCCATTCTCGAAGGCTCTACGAGAGAATTCACCGGCATCAGCGGGCCGAAGACCCTCAAGATTTTCGAGCTCGGCAAAAATCGAAGCCATGACCGCACGACTGCCATGGCTATGAATTTCAACGCAATGCTCACCCGTGAAGGAATTTGGAGCTGGAAAGGCGATTACCAGCGCCTGGTCGATGACATCGTCGTTTCGACTCCGAATCGAGCACAACATGGCCTTTCGTGGTGACGGAAGTTCCCGTCCCGTCAGCATCTTCAACGCATCGAAAGCTCTGGAGCCGCTAATCCTGAGAACAGCCACACCCGCCGGCAAGGCACCGCTGGAAAGCGCGTAGATCGTATCGGTTGAAGCTGGCATCACTCACCTCAGTCTAAAACAGTCAAGCCGCATCCGAATAAACGGACGCGGCTTTGAAGCTCTCACGATGAATCCGGCTAAAGGCCGAATCAGGTGTTCATCGATTCGAAGAAATCCGAATTGTTCTTGGTCTGCTTCAGCTTGTCGATCAGGAATTCGATGGCGTCCATCGTACCCATCGGCGCGAGAATACGGCGAAGAACGAAAATCTTCTGCAGATCCTGACGCGGCACCAGCAGGTCTTCCTTACGCGTACCGGATTTCAGAATATCCAGTGCCGGGAAGATGCGCTTGTCGGCAACCTTGCGGTCAAGCACGATTTCCGAGTTACCCGTACCCTTGAATTCTTCGAAGATGACTTCATCCATGCGGCTGCCGGTATCGATCAGCGCGGTCGCGATAATGGTCAGTGAACCACCTTCTTCGATGTTACGCGCGGCCCCGAAGAAACGCTTCGGACGCTGCAGGGCGTTGGCATCGACACCACCCGTGAGAACCTTGCCGGAGGAGGGCACAACCGTATTGTAGGCACGGCCGAGGCGCGTGATGGAATCGAGCAGGATGACGACGTCGCGACCGTGTTCGACCAGGCGCTTGGCCTTTTCGATGACCATCTCGGCGACCTGCACATGACGGACGGCTGGTTCGTCAAAGGTCGACGACACAACCTCGCCCTTCACGGAACGCTGCATGTCGGTCACTTCTTCCGGACGCTCATCGATAAGGAGAACGATCAGATAGCATTCCGGATGGTTTGCCGTGATGGAATGGGCGATGTTCTGCAGCAGAACGGTCTTACCCGTGCGCGGCGGCGCTACGATCAATCCGCGTTGACCTTTGCCGAGCGGTGCGACGAGATCGATCACACGCGACGACAGGTCCTTCGAAGTCGGAACGTCCAGTTCCATCTTGAAGCGTTCATTCGGGTAAAGCGGCGTTAGATTGTCAAAGTGAACCTTATGGCGGATCTTTTCCGGATCGTCGAAATTGATCGTATTGACCTTGAGAAGCGCGAAATAACGTTCGCCTTCCTTGGGGCCGCGGATCGGGCCTTCAACGGTATCGCCGGTTTTCAGCGAGAAGCGGCGGATCTGCGACGGCGAGATATAGATATCGTCCGGACCGGGCAGATAGTTTGCATTTGCGGATCGCAGGAACCCGAAACCGTCCTGCAGGACTTCGACGACGCCCTCGCCGATGATTTCGATGTCCTGGCTCGCGAGAACCTTGAGGATTGCGAACATGAGTTCCTGCTTGCGCATGGTGCTCGCATTTTCAACTTCCAGGGATTCGGCAAAAGTCAGCAAGTCGGTAGGCGATTTGCTCTTAAGTTCCTGAAGCTTCATTTCAGCCATGAAGAGAAGACCGTTTGATAATGTAATGTCGGGGGAGGGCGTGTTCGCGAATCAGATGCTGTGGGAAATGCCGCAGATGACTGAATAATTCACATGCCACGAAGATGAGTGGCCCGAAAATAGCGATTGTGCACGGCCGCTGCAAGAGGAAAGCACGAATTCCGCGAAATTTATCGTTGCACCGCCCTAACCGAAGGGTTTCACAACCACAAGTATGACGATGGCGATCATCAGCACCGTCGGAACCTCGTTCATCAACCGCCAGTGACGGGCAGGCCGCGTATTTTCATCCCGCGCGAAACGTTTTGCGCTGCGCGTGAAATAAACATGGGTCGCGGTCAGAAGTACCACCAGCGCGATCTTGGCATGCAGCCAGCCGCCGGAAAAACCATAAACCGACCAGGCGAGATAAAGTCCCAATATCCAGGATATCATCATCGCCGGGTTCATAATCACCTTGATCAGCCGCTGTTCCATGACCTTGAAGGTTTCGGACTGCTGCGAACCCGGGGGTGCATCGGTGTGGTAGATGAAGAGCCGCGGCAGGTAAAAAATTGCCGCCATCCAGGAAATCACGGCGATGATATGTAGCGCCTTGATCCAGAGATAAAGATCGGCCGGATCGGCATAAAATAACAGGGCGACGAAAGCGGCAAAGACACCAATTGCGATGCCCGCGCGCAAAGCTGCCCGGTTACCGGATCGGGCGGAGGTTTGTTTTTCGTCACTCATGCCCCGGCTCCGCCGCGCACGCGCTGCACCAGCCGGGTCACGTTTTCCGGGTCAGCCTGGGGGGTAATGCCATGGCCCAGATTGAAGATCAGCGGACCCTGTCCCAGCGCCTGCAGCACGGCATCGATGCCATCCTGCAAGGCCTTGCCGCCCGCCACCATCAGCATGGGATCGAGATTGCCCTGCACCGGGCCTTCCTTCTGCAAGTCTCTGGCAAAACCGAGCGGCACCGACCAGTCGAGCCCGATGGCGTCGGCGCCCGTCTTGCGGCGATAATCTTTGAGAAGATAACCAGCTCCTTTCGCGAAGGCGATGATCTTTGCCGAGGGCCGGCGGGCGCGCACCGATGCGATAATGCGGGCGACCGGCTTTATCGCATAGTCCTCGAATTCCTTCTCACCGAGCACACCGGCCCAGGAATCGAAGATTTGAACCGCATCGGCACCGGCATCGACCTGCGCCACCAGATAATCGGCGGAAACCTCGGCCAGAAAAGCCAACAGCTTTTCCATGGCGGCCGGCTCCTGATAACCGAACAGCCGCGCCGGGGCCTGATCCGGCGTTCCGTGTCCCGCGATCATGTAGGTCGCAACCGTCCATGGGGCACCGCAAAAACCGAGAAGCGTCGTTTCATCCGGCAAAGAGGTGCGCAGACGGGAAACGGTTTCGAAAACGGGCGAAAGATGCGCCATGACATTTGCGCCGTCCAGCTTCTCGATACCGCTGACATTGATCGGGTCCATGGCCGGACCTTTTCCTTCGCTGAAAGACACGTTGCGATGAAGCGCATCCGGAATCACCAGAATATCGGAAAAAAGAATGGCGGCATCCAGCCCAAACCGGCGAATGGGTTGGAGAGTAACCTCCGTCGCCAGTTCGGGATTATAACAGAGATCGAGGAAACTACCGGCGCTCTTTCGCGTTTCCCTGTACTCGGGAAGATAACGCCCAGCCTGTCGCATCAGCCATATGGGTGGTGGTGTGACCGTCTGCCCGTTCAACACCGTCATAACCTTGCGTTCGCTCATGGCACCCAGCTTCTAAAAAATAAAATCAAAGAGATTTAAAAGATTTTCTATTTCTTAGAGTCTGTGGGTAGCAAGGATTAAAATCATTCCAGTCGAAATGCCGCAGCCACCAAGTTTCAAGCGTGCCTACGGATATTATCGGTCCGTTTGTTCTGTAATAATCCGTAGAATCTGAATTTTATAAATTATTTCAGTAGTTTATGTCAGAACAAAATAATAGAGCGATTGTGGATGATTTGTGGAAAATTTTGAACAGTTGCGCATTCTTCCAACAATCCACAAGCACGTCGGAGACGACTTAAGCCACTTGCGGATTGTGGAAAAACACCACTTTATTCACGTCGCGGTTCGACCCGCGGGACAATTCGGAGATTTGTCCCGGTTTATCAACAGCGGGAGAAAAACAGCGTGGAGAACAAAAAAAGCTTCTTCCATCTGCACCTGATTTCGGACTCAACGGGGGAGACTCTAATGTCGGCTGGTCGGGCCGTCTCGGCCCAGTTCCATGCTTCCATGCCTGTGGAACATGTCTATCCGATGATTCGAAACCAGAAGCAGCTCGCGCAGGTCGTCGATCTCATCGACAAGGAACCGGGCATTGTTCTCTATACGATCGTCGACCAGCAGCTGGCGGAGTTTCTGGATTTGCGATGCCACGCGATTGGCGTACCCTGCGTGAATGTTCTTGAACCAATCATCGGCATCTTCCAGACCTACCTCGGTGCGCCGTCCAGACGGCGGGTGGGTGCGCAACATGCCTTAAATGCGGATTATTTCGCGCGGATCGAGGCGCTTAATTTCGCTATGGATCATGATGACGGGCAAATGCCGGAAACCTATGACGAGGCCGATATCGTCATTATCGGCATCAGCCGCACATCGAAAACACCAACCAGCATCTATCTCGCCAACAGGGGAATAAAGACCGCCAATATTCCTGTTGTTCCCAATGTACCGCTACCCGAAAGCCTGTATGCCGCCACCCGGCCGCTGATTGTGGGCCTGGTCGCGACATCGGACCGCATATCGCAGGTGCGGGAAAACCGCGAACTCGGCGCGACGGGCGGATTTGACAGCGGTCGCTACACGGATCGCGCCACCATCATGGAAGAGCTGAAATATGCGCGAGCGCTCTGCGCCCACAACAATTGGCCGCTGATCGACGTTACGCGCCGCTCCATCGAGGAAACGGCGGCGGCCATCCTTGCCCTTCGTTCGAGGACACGATAATCCGAATCGCATCATTCGGAGCAGACAGTCGATGAAACAGGAACTGATCCTCGCCTCGTCCAGCGCATCCCGCCAGATGTTGATGCGCAATGCGGGGCTGACATTTTTAGCCATCCCGGCGGATATTGACGAGCGCGCGCTCGATGAACAGCTGGAACGAGACGGAGCCAGCCCGGAAGAGGTGGCACTGGAACTCGCCAGGGCCAAGGCTCTTGCCGTCAGCAGGCTCTATCCCGGAGCATTGGTTCTCGGCTGCGACCAGACCATGGCGCTCGGCGCCCGCGTCTATCACAAGCCAAAAACCATGGCGGAGGCCGAATCGCATCTCCTGTCATTGTCCGGCAAGGTTCACCGCCTGAACAGCGCCGCCGTTCTCGTACAACATGGTGAGGTGGTGTGGCAGATTGTTTCCAGCGCTGAGCTGACCGTTCGGACTTTGAGCGCCGAATTTGTCTCCCGCCACCTGCAACGGGTGGGAGAAAAGGCCTTGAGCAGTGTCGGTGCGTACCAGCTCGAAGGAGAAGGAATCCAGCTATTCACCTCGATCGAGGGTGACTATTTCACGATTCTCGGCTTGCCGCTTCTGCCGCTTTTATCCAAACTGCGCGACATGGACGTTATCGATGGCTGATTCACGTGAAACATTAACCATAAACGCATTCGTTGTCGGCTATCCGATCAAGCATTCCCGATCGCCCATCATCCATTCTTATTGGCTGAAGAAATTCGGCATTGCCGGTTCCTACAAGGCTGTGGAAGTCTCCCCGGATGATTTTGCGAATTTCATTGCAACGCTGAAGCAAGGAAAACCGGGCACGGCCGTCGGTGGCAATGTCACCATTCCCCATAAGGAAGCGGCTTATCGGCTGGCAGACAGGCCCGATGCGCTGGCGGAAGAACTCGGTGCCGCCAACACGGTCTGGATGGAGGAGGGCGAACTCCACTCTACGAATACGGATGGTTATGGTTTTGTCTCCAATCTCGATGAGCGACATCCGGGTTGGGACAGGGCCGAGCGGGCCGTGGTTCTAGGCGCTGGCGGTGCAAGCCGGGCGGTCATCCAATCGCTTCGTGATCGCGGCATTGCCGAAATCCACGTCCTCAACCGTACCGTCGAACGGGCCCGCGAACTGGCCGACCGTTTTGGACCGCGGGTTTTTTCCCATCCCCAGGCAGCGCTTTATGAGGTCATGCAGGGTGCCGGACTTTTCGTGAATACGACGTCGCTCGGCATGGACGGAACGGAAGCGCCGCATCTTGATTTTTCGCTGCTGGCCGCCCAGGCCGTCGTAACCGATATCGTCTATGTGCCGCTGAAAACCCCGATCCTCAAAATGGCGGAACAGCAGGGCATGGCTACCGTCGACGGGCTCGGCATGCTGCTTCACCAGGCAAAACCCGGCTTCGAGCGGTGGTTCGGCAAAACGCCGGAGGTCGATGAGGCCCTGCGTTCTCTCATCATCGAGGATATGGAGAAACATTGATGATCGTCATCGGTCTCACCGGCTCGATTGGAATGGGAAAAACGACGACGGCGAGGTTGTTCGCGGGAGAAGGCGTTCCGGTTCTCGATTCCGATGAGGTCGTGCACGGGCTTTACCGGGCGGAAGCCGCCCCGCTGATCGAAGCGGCCTTTCCGGGCACGACCGTTTCCGGTGCGGTGGACAGGCAGAAACTCGGTGAGATCTTGCGGCAGAATCCGGCTAATTTTAGCAGACTGGAAGAGATCGTACATCCGCTGGTGCGTGGAAGGCAGGAGGCTTTTCTGGCTCAAGCAAGGAAAGAGGATCGGCAATTCGCCCTCCTCGATATTCCGCTGCTGTTCGAAACCGGGGCGGAAAGCCGCGTCGATAAAGTCGTTGTGGTCAGTTGCGCGCCGGAGATTCAGCGAGAGCGAGTTTTGTCCCGACCGGGAATGACGGAGGAGAAATTCGAAATGATCCTCACCCGCCAGATGCCCGATGTGGAAAAGCGCCGGCGTGCCGACTTTATCGTCGATTCCGGAAATGGTGTCGAAGCGGCAAGGGATCAGGTAAAAGAGATTCTGCAGAAACTGGCCGCTCAGTCGCGCCGCGGAGATATGAATGCGTGAGATCATTTTCGATACGGAAACTACGGGGCTCGAATCGAAGCTGGACCGCGTGATTGAAATCGGCGGCATCGAGTTGATCAACCACTTTCCCACCGGCCGAACTCTGCATCTGTACATCAGCCCGGAAGATCGCAAGGTTCACCCCGACGCACTTGCCGTTCACGGGATTACCGATGAGTTTCTGAAGGATAAACCCAAATTCGCTGAGGTCGTCGACCAGATTCGTGACTTCTTCGAGGGTGCGCGCTGGGTGGCGCACAACGCCACGTTCGACATGGGCTTCATCAACGCCGAATTTGCCCGTCTCGGTATTGAACCGGTCTCTGGCGAGCTGGTGACGGATACGCTTTCGCTCGCCCGTCGCAAGCACCCGATGGGACCGAACTCGCTGGACGCGCTTTGCCGTCGTTACGGCATCGACAATTCCCATCGCACCAAGCACGGCGCGCTTCTCGACTCCGAACTGCTCGCCGAGGTTTATATTGAAATGATTGGCGGGCGCCAGACGGCGCTCGGTTTCGGTTCCGCCGCCAAGCAGGAAACCATCATTGTCGAGGATGATGTACCGCTTGAGCCGCTGCAAAGGCCGCGGGCTTTGCCCTCCAGGCTGGATGCGGAAACGGTCGCGGCCCACGGTAAACTTGTTCTCGGCATGGGCGACAAGGCGATCTGGAACCGTTACCAGAATTGATACCTGTCCAGGCACTGTAAACGGTGAATGCCGTCAAAGAAAAACCCGGGCATGAACCCGGGTTTTGTTTTGTCTGAATTCTGCAGCGCAGAGCCGCGTCACTTAGTTCGGTACCGCCTGAACCTTGGCCTTGGCCTGTTCCTCGGCAACGCGCTGGGCGAACATCTGCGCGAAATCGATTGGATCGATCATCAGCGGCGGGAAACCGCCATTGCGGGTAACGTCCGCAATGATCTGGCGCGCGAAAGGGAACAACAGGCGCGGGCATTCGATGAACAGCACCGGCAGCATATGTTCCTGCGGGAAGCCGGCAATGCGGAACACGCCGCCGTAAACCAGTTCGGCCGCGAACAACACCTTGTCGCCATCCTTGGCTTCCGCGTTCAGCGTCAGAACAACATCGAAATCCGAACCGGAGATCGGGTTTGCGTTGACGTTGACATTGATATTAATCGACGGCGCATTGTCACGTGCCTGAAGCGAGCGAGGAGCACCCGGATTTTCGAAGGAAAGATCCTTGATGTACTGGGCAAGAATGTTGAGGGAAGGACTTACTGCGTCCTGTGCACCATTTTCAGCGGTCATTACATTTCCTCACGGCATGAATTCGTGGAAGGCGGTCTACCATTTCGACCGGGGGCTTACAACCCTTCGTGATCGGGTCAAAGCGATCCGTTCCGCCCGGGATCAGGGTTTTGGCAGGTCGCGATTGTCCGGTTTGCGCGACCATGGGGAATCATCCTTTGGCTCGTCGCGATGAAACTCTTCCTCGTCGAGATCCACTACCTTCGAATTGCCCGTATGTCCCGGGTCATTCCGAAAGCCGGAAAAATCTCCGGGCTGAGAACCAGATTGCTGGCCGGAGTGCCGAAAGGAACCAGCAACGACGACGCGCGGCCCGAAGGCCTTCCAGAAAAAGCGCCGTACGGTGGGCGACAGAAGCAGAAGGCCGAGAATGTCGGTAATGAAACCGGGAATGAAAAGCAGGATCCCGGCAACGACGCGCATGGCGCCATTCACCAACTCATCCGCCGGCTGCGCGCCGGTACGCCCCGCGTCCTGGAGGTTTCTCACCATGCCGATGCCTCCGAGCCGCAGGATGAGCAGCCCCAGAAACGAGGTGAACAGGACAAGCGCCAATGTCAGCCACAAACCGATTGCCTTGCCAATAATGATGAAACCGGCAATTTCGAGGATGGGCATCATCAGGATGACGATGGGGAGAAAGGAAAAACGCATCTTCTAGCCTTGCGTGTGCATCTCTGGCAGATTGCCGGTTCCCGGGACACCGATGATTGAATCTGCGCATTTGAATGATGATAAGATGCAGACTATATGATGGTGTAGTTTTCGAATTTAAATGGCGGTTTTGGTAAAAGATGGGCTTTAGCGACTTTATCACATTGTTTTTTCTCGTTGCAGCGGTGCTGATCTTTTTTCAGCTGCGCAGTGTCCTCGGCCGCCGCACGGGCAATGAGAAGCCGCCATTCGACCCCTATAGCCCGCGAGATGCGGTGAAGGGCCCGGTTGCAGATGATAATAAGGTCGTGACCTTGCCAAAGCGCAGCGAGGGGGACGACGAAAACCGTTTTGCCGAGGCGGACGCGCTTGCGCCCGTCGATACGCCGCTCAATGCGGCTCTGCGTGAGGTGATGACCAGGGACCCGTCCTTCGGGCCGAAGGAATTCCTGAACGGCGCCCGCATGGCCTATGAAATGATCGTCATGGGCTTTGCCGATGGCGACCGCAAGACGCTCAAGAACCTTCTGTCGAAGGAGGTTTTTGACGGTTTCGAGGCGGCCATTTCCGAGAGGGAAGGTCGTGGCGAGGTGGTGAAGTCCACCTTCGTGGGCATCGAGAAGGCAGATATCACCCAGGCCAGTGTGCGTGATTCCGAAGTGCAGATCACCCTGAGGATCGTCAGCCAGCTGATTTCGGCGACCTATGACAAGGATGGCAAGCTGGTGGATGGCGATCCGGATGCGGTTGCGGAGGTGGACGACATCTGGACCTTCTCGCGCGATATCCGCTCGCGCGATCCGAACTGGAAGCTGATCGCCACCGAATCCGAGCAATGACCGCGCCCTTTTCGATCGAAGAAGTTTCTTTCAGCGACCTGCCCGGATGGCGGCAAGACGATCCGGGCAAGCTTTTTCCGGCGATGGCGACAATCCTGTCGCACCTTCGGAACGCAAAACCCTACAGGACAGGCGCGCTCGGGGTCACGGCAGCGGAACTGGTTTCGCTTCTGGAAAGCGCAGAGAAAAACCCAATAGACAGCCCGGAGCAGGCGCGCCGGTTTTTCGAAACCAATTGCGTGCCTTTCAGGATTTCTTCGGCTCCGGGAAAAAGCGGTTTCGTGACCGCTTTTTACGAACCCGAACTGGAAGTGTCATCTGAACCCGACGACATCTGGCGTTATCCGATTTACCGCCGTCCGCCCGAACTGGTGGATATAGATGACGCCAATCGGCCAGCCGGTTTCGATACGTCCTATGCTTTCGGCAGAGCGGATGAAAACGGTATTTGCTATTTTCCCGACCGGCGGGAGATCGATGAAGGGTATCTGGAGGGCAGGGGCCTTGAGATTGCCTGGGCAAGATCGAAGGTCGACGTGTTTTTCGTCCATGTACAGGGTGCGGCGCGTCTGGTGTTTCGCGATGGCGCGGTAAAGCGCATCACCTATGCGGCAAAGGCCGGGCATGCTTTTTCACCGATTGGCCGTCTGCTTATCGATCGCGGGGAACTCGATCCGAAAACCGTGTCGATGCAGACGATCCGCAAATGGCTCGCTGACCATCCCGACGAGGTGGATGGGGTACTATGGCATAACCGCTCCTATATTTTTTTCCGGGAGGCGGATGTCGCCGGTCAGGATATGGGGCCGATTGCGGCTGCGAAGGTTCCGTTGGTCGCGGGGCGCGCGCTTGCGGTGGACAGGCTCATCCACACGTTCGGGCTTCCCTTCTTCATCCATTCACCGTCGCTTACGCATCTCGATGACGGAAAACCTTTTGCGCGGCTGATGCTGGCGCTCGATACGGGTTCAGCCATTGTCGGCCCGGCCCGTGGCGATATCTTCACTGGTTCCGGTTTCGAAGCAGGAGAGCTTGCCGGTACGGTGCGCAATGAGGCCGACTTTTATATACTGATACCGCAGATGGCTGCGCAGAGGTATCGGTGATGAAGACCAGTCGCAAGCTCGGCAAGGAAGAGCGCATTCTGTGGGGAAAGGTTGCAAAAACCACGCGGCCGATCTCCGGCAGACTGGAAGATTTGCTGGCTTTCGAGGACATGGAGGAACCTCTGGTTGAACCCGAGGTTTCCCAGACCGGAAAAAGCAGCTTTCCGCGCATGCTTGCGGAGCCTGCCGAGCCGCCATCAGCGGCTCCGGACAAAAAGCCGAAAATTCATCAGCCGATGGAAAAACCGGTCAAGCGCAAGCTCACCCGTGGCCGGCTACCGCTGGAAGGGCGGATCGATCTGCACGGTATGTTCCAGAGCGAAGCTCATGCGGTGCTGCTTGATTTTCTGTTGCGCGCGCATGAACGCGGTCTGAGGCATGTGCTCGTCATAACGGGCAAGGGCCGTTCCATCGGCAGCGACGGTGCGCTAAAAAGGGCGGTGCCCATGTGGTTTTCCAAACCGGAATATCGCCACCTGATTTCATCCTATGAGGATGCATCCGCCAATCACGGCGGCGACGGCGCGCTTTATGTGCGGCTGGCGCGTCGGCGCGGTGAAAAATCATGACACCTTTTGCGGAGGCCGTGCGGCAGCTTCGCGAGCGCAAGGGCGTGACGCAGAAGGAAATGGCCGCCGCCATCGGCGTGTCGCCCGCCTATCTTTCGGCGCTGGAGCACGGCAAGCGCGGCAAGCCGAGCTTTGATCTGCTGCAGCGCATTGCCGGTTATTTCAACATCATCTGGGACGAGGCGGAGGAATTGTTCTTTCTGGCCGGCTCGTCCGACCCGAAAGTGGTTATCGACACCATCGGCCTGCCGCCGCAATATACGGCTTTCGCCAACCGGCTGGCACGGGATATTCGCAAGCTGCCGCCGAGTGTGGTAGAGGAACTGTCAGCCGTGCTGCAAAAAAGCCGTTCTTGCGATTGAAACCCCTCTATCCCCTGCTTTATGCAGCATCCTGAAGCATGCGGCCTTTGGGATTGGGTGTAGAATTTCTATAGTCGCATGTCGGATTTGAGTGATTCGCTGGCTTCAGGCCCTCTCACTGGAAACCTGGCCCGAGAAAACTTTGGAAAGAGTATTTATGACCGAAACATCGTCAAGCGAAGTCGGCGCGAACGCGGAATATGGAGCCGATTCGATCAAGGTCCTCAAGGGCCTTGATGCCGTGCGCAAACGGCCCGGCATGTATATCGGCGATACCGATGACGGTTCCGGCTTGCACCACATGGTCTATGAGGTCGTCGACAACGCCATCGATGAAGCGCTTGCCGGCCATGCCGATCTGGTGACGGTGACGCTGAACGCTGACGGATCGGTGACGGTGACGGATAACGGGCGCGGCATTCCAACCGACATCCATTCTTCCGAAGGCGTTTCCGCCGCTGAAGTCATCATGACCCAGCTGCATGCGGGCGGTAAATTCGACCAGAACTCCTATAAGGTTTCCGGTGGTCTGCACGGCGTCGGCGTCTCGGTGGTGAACGCGCTTTCCGTCTGGCTGAAGCTCAGAATCCGCCGCAATGGCAAGGTGCATGAAATCGGCTTCACCCATGGTGTCGCCGATGCGCCGCTTTCCGTCATTGGCGAATATGAAGGCCGCTCGGGCACGGAAGTGACCTTCCTGGCAAGCCCGCAGACCTTCACCATGACGGACTATGATTATGGAACGCTGGAGCATCGCCTGCGCGAACTCGCATTCCTGAATTCCGGCGTGCGCATTCTGCTGACAGACAAGCGCCATTCCGACGTCAAGCAGGAAGAGCTGCTGTATGATGGCGGTCTCGAAGCCTTCGTCCGTTATCTCGACCGCGCCAAGAAGCCGCTGGTTGACAAGCCAGTCGCCATCAAGGGTGAAAAGGACGGCATTACGGTTGAGGTCGCGCTTTGGTGGAACGACAGCTACCACGAGAATGTGCTCTGCTTCACCAACAACATTCCCCAGCGCGACGGCGGCACCCATATGGCCGGTTTCCGCGCGGCGCTGACCCGTCAGGTAACCTCCTATGCGGAAACCTCGGGCATCCTGAAAAAGGAAAAGGTGAGCCTGCAGGGCGAGGACTGCCGTGAAGGTCTGACGGCCATTCTTTCCGTCAAGGTTCCCGACCCCAAATTTTCCTCGCAGACGAAAGACAAGCTCGTTTCGTCCGAAGTGCGTCCGGTCGTGGAAAGCCTTGTCAACGAAGCGCTCTCCACCTGGCTGGAAGAACATCCTTCCGACGCACGAATTCTGGTCGGCAAGGTGGTGGAAGCGGCGGTTGCCCGCGAAGCTGCCCGCAAGGCACGCGAACTGACGCGCCGCAAGGGCGCTCTCGATATCGCCTCTTTGCCCGGCAAGCTTGCCGATTGCTCAGAGCGCGATCCGGCGAAATCCGAACTTTTCCTCGTCGAGGGTGACTCCGCTGGCGGTTCGGCCAAGCAGGGCCGCTCGCGCGAGACTCAGGCCATCCTGCCGCTGCGCGGCAAGATCCTCAATGTAGAACGCGCCCGTTTCGACAAGATGTTGTCCAGCCAGGAAATCGGCACGCTGATTACAGCGCTCGGCACCTCCATCGGCAAGGATGAGTTCAACGCCGACAAGCTGCGTTACCACAAGATCATCATCATGACGGATGCTGACGTCGACGGCGCTCACATCCGTACCCTGCTCTTGACCTTCTTCTTCCGCCAGATGCCGGAACTGATCGAGCGCGGCCATCTCTATATCGCCCAGCCGCCGCTTTATAAGGTCACGCGTGGCAAATCCGTGCAGTACCTCAAGGATGAGAAGGCGCTGGAAGAATACCTCATTTCGATGGGTCTTGAGGAAGCATCGCTGACCCTCGGCACCGGTGAGGTTCGCGTCGGCGCCGATCTTCGCGAAGTCATTCTCGATGCGCTGCGCATGCGTTCGCTGATCGACGGGCTTCATTCCCGTTACAGCCGCTCGATCGTGGAACAGGCGGCGATAGCCGGCGCGCTGAACCCCGAGCTTTCGGCCGATGCCGCCCGCGCCGAGGAGACCGTTGCTGAAGTGGCACGGCGTCTCGACATGATCGCGGAAGAAACCGAACGTGGCTGGTCCGGCACGGTGCTGCAGGATGGCGGCTTGCGCTTCGAGCGCATGGTGCGCGGCGTCAAGGAAGTCTCGACGCTGGATATGGGCCTGCTCGGTTCGGCCGATGCCCGCCATATCGATCAGCTCGCAGCTCGTATGCGCGATATCTACGCCACGCCGCCGGTCCTGCAACGCAAGGACGGCACGATGGAACTGGCCGGTCCGCGCGCGCTTCTGGATGCAATTTTTGCCGCTGGCCGCAAGGGTCTTTCCATGCAGCGTTATAAGGGTCTCGGCGAAATGAATGCCGAGCAGCTGTGGGAAACGACGCTTGACGCCAATGTTCGCTCGCTTCTCCAGGTCAAGGTCAACGACGCCACCGATGCCGACGGCCTGTTTGCCCGCCTGATGGGCGACGAAGTGGAGCCGCGTCGCGACTTCATCCAGGAAAACGCGCTTAGCGTCGCGAACCTCGATATCTAATCCTGTGGAGCGTTTCGCGGAACGATTCACGTGAAACGAAACTTTAACAAAAGGCCCGGCGGTCAATTCCGCCGGGCCTTTTGTCGTTCTGAGAACATCAATCAACCTTGCCGGTGAAGCGACCTTCGAAGGCCACCTCCGAAAGGGGCAGACGCTTGCTCGGCACTTCCCGCTCCGCTAGATCATCAGGGAGAACGGACTTGTCGGTCAGCGTGCCGATGGCGACCGCGGCCTCAACCTTGTAGCCTTCCGGAATGTTCAGTTTTTCAACGATTTTATCCTTCAATATGCCACCCATGCCGTGCGCGTGGTAACCGAGCAGATGTGCCTGCATGGCAAGCGAAAACCAGGCGGCACCCGCATCAAAGGAATGGGTAGCGGATGGCTTTTTCTCGCCTTCACGCGAGATGTTGTGGTCGCGGGAAGTGACGAAGAGCAGCACGGAGGCATTTTTTGCCCAGCGCTGGTTTCCCTCCATCAGCAGTTCCACGAAGAGCGGCCAGTCTTCGCTATCCTTGTGCGCATAGACAAACCGCCATGGCTGATAGTTGGAGGCAGACGGCGCCCAGTGCGCGGCATCCAGAATGGTCATCAGATGCTCTTGCGGCATGGCGTGGCCATCGAAGGCGCGTGGAGACCAGCGATCGAGGAAGAGGGGATCGACGGGATATTCTGATTGCCGGGAATTACTGTTCGTCACGAGCCATGTCCTTATGATTGAAGGGAAGGAAAAGGTATTTTTCGAAACTTGGCTCAGTCAAGGGGTGACAAGTATGAATGCATCGTTCATATATGCATCACCTTGTCTGACAACCGGGAGAGAGTTCCATGAAATTGATGCGTGTTGGCCAGCCCGGCCAGGAAAAACCAGCCATTCTCGACGCGGAAGGAAAAGTCCGCGATCTGTCCGCCCATGTCAAAGACATTGGCGGCGATGCCATTTCTCCAGAGGGTCTCAAGAAGATCGCCGCGATCGACCTCGGCACACTTCCGGTGCTGAACGAAAAGCGCATCGGCGCCTGCGTTGCCGGAACGGGAAAATTCATCTGCATCGGCCTCAATTTCTCCGACCACGCCGCCGAAACAGGTGCGACCGTACCGCCGGAACCGGTCATTTTCATGAAGGCGACCTCGGCCATTGTCGGTCCGAACGATAACGTCACCATTCCGCGCGGTTCGGAAAAGACCGACTGGGAAGTCGAGCTTGGCGTCGTCATCGGCAAGACCGCGAAATATGTCTCGGAAGCCGATGCTCTCGACTATGTCGCCGGTTATTGCGTTTCGCACGATGTTTCCGAGCGCGCCTTCCAGACGGAGCGTGCCGGTCAGTGGACCAAGGGTAAGTCCTGCGACACTTTCGGCCCCATCGGCCCATGGCTGGTGACGAAGGACGAAATCACCGATCCGCAGAACCTCGGCATGTGGCTGAAGGTGAACGGCCAGACAATGCAGGATGGCTCCAGCAAAACCATGGTTTACGGCGTTGCCCACGTTGTCTCCTATCTCAGCCAGTTCATGTCGCTGCATCCCGGCGATGTCATTTCCACCGGCACCCCCCCCGGCGTCGGCATGGGCCTGAAGCCGCCGCGTTACCTGAAGGCTGGTGACGTCGTGGAACTCGGTATCGAGGGCCTCGGTTCCCAGAAGCAGACTTTCGTCGCCGATATCTGATCGCTACGGCGTTCAACGGAAAGTGAGGCGCTGGCGGGAAACCGCCGGCGCCTTAAATTTTGTGCACCTGCGAAAAGCTGCTATGGTTGAAAAAAAGAGCGTGATCGCGAGGGAGGCGTCATCAGTGTTCTACCACCTCTATGAAATGAACCATGCAGCCATGGCGCCGCTGCGCGCCGGTGCCGATATGATGCGCCAGGCCTGCAACAATCCTATGAACCCGCTTTCCAGCACGGCTTTCGGAAGAAGCCTCGATGCTGGCTTCGAGGTTTTCGAACGCCTGACGCGCCGTTATGTCAAACCGGAATTCGGACTTGCCACGACTATTGTCGACGGTGAGACCGTCGCCGTTGCCGAAGAGACCGTCTGGTCGCGTCCGTTCTGCAATCTCGTTCATTTCAAAAAAGAGGTCGATCCTGCCCGCCGGCCCGAGCCGAAGGTGCTGCTGGTTGCGCCGATGTCCGGCCATTATGCCACATTGCTGCGGGGCACCGTGGAGGCCTTGCTGCCTTCGGCAGATATTTACATTACCGATTGGATCGATGCCCGCATGGTGCCGGTGAGTGATGGGACCTTCGATCTTGACGATTACATCAGTTATGTCATCGACATGCTGCGCGAGATTGGTCCAGGCGCGCATGTGGTCGCCGTCTGTCAACCGTCCGTGCCTGTTCTGGCCGCCGTTTCGCTTATGGAGGCCGATGGCGATAAATTTGCACCGGCATCCATGACGCTGATGGGCGGTCCTATCGATACGCGCATCAATCCCACAGCCGTCAATGGCCTGGCCACGGCGAAGCCAATCGAATGGTTCCGCGATAATGTCGTCATGCAGGTGCCGTGGCCCCAGCCCGCCTTCGGCCGCAATGTCTATCCCGGCTTTCTGCAACTCTCCGGTTTCATGTCGATGAACCTCGACAAGCACATGACGGCGCATAAGGATTTTTACCTCAACCTGATCAAGAATGACGGCGATTCCGCAGAAAAACACCGCGAATTTTACGATGAATATCTGGCCGTCATGGACCTGACGGCGGAATTCTATCTGCAGACGGTGGAAACCGTCTTCATCGACCATGCGCTTCCGAAGGGGAACATGCGGCATCGGGGTAGGGCGGTCGATCCCGCTGCTATTCGCAAGGTCGCATTGTTCACTGTCGAAGGGGAGAATGACGATATTTCCGGCGTTGGCCAGACGAAGGCGGCCCATGATCTCTGCCGTAACATCCCTGAAGATAAACGCGCACACTACATGCAACCGGATGTAGGGCATTACGGCGTCTTCAACGGTTCGCGCTTCCGCAAGGAAATAGTGCCGCGCATGCTGGATTTCATTGGCAAACACCAGACAGCCTAAGGCAAAACGGCAGGTGACGCCGCGCATTTGCGTGGCCAAGGGATGGACGAATCGGTTATGAAGGCTTCATGTTTTCGCTCCTCAGAAAGTCCCTGAAGTCGCCGGCGCCAAAGAAGATCGTGCCGAGCCAGCGCACCGTCGCGGTTGCGGGCCGGCAGGTGCCGATCACGGTCAGGGAAAACCCGCGGGCCACGCGCATCACCTTGCGCATCGAGCCGGGCGGCCGGGCGCTGAAGCTGACGATCCCGATGGGCCTGCATCACCGTCAGGTCGACGATTTTCTCGAAAGGCATCAGGGCTGGCTGGAGGGCAAGCTTCAGAAGTTCAGCCCTGATGACGGTCTGCGTCCCGGTGCGACCATCGATATCAGAGGCACCTCCCATCGCATCGAACACACCGGCAGCCTGAGGGGCCTGACCCACGTCGCGAAAGACGCTGATGGTGCGGCTGTTCTGAAAGTCAGCGGCGCGCCCGAGCATCTGAGACGGCGGATCGCGACTTTCCTGAAAAAGGAAGCAAAGGCTGATTTGGAACGGTTGGTTGCCATTCACGCCCGCGCCGCCGGCAGGCCGGTGCGATCCATCAGCATGAAGGATACACGCAGCCGCTGGGGCTCCTGTTCCCATGATGGAAACTTGAGTTTCTCCTGGCGCATCGTCATGGCCCCGGAAAGCGTCATCGATTATCTCGCAGCCCATGAGGTCGCGCATCTGAGCGAAATGAACCATGGCCCGAAATTCTGGGCACTGTGCGAAAAGCTCTGCCCCCACACCAATGAAGCCAAGGACTGGCTGAAACGCCATGGCTCCCGACTTCACGCCATCGATTTCGATTGAAACTGGCGGCGGGCATCGCCATCTGGATTCACGTGAAACATTCCATCAAAAAGGGATGCGATTTGGCTCGACTCTTGTCGCATTTCATGTCAGGTCGCGGGTATGAAACCGGATATCAAGATTTGCGGATTGAAGACACCGGAAACGCTGGAGCGCGCCATCAGGCGCGGTGCGTCCCATGTCGGTTTTATTTTCTTTGAAAAAAGCCCGCGCTACATCGAGCCGGATCTTGCCGGCAGGCTGGCCGAAGCCGCCCGTGGCGCCGCCAAGGTGGTTGCCGTCACCGTCGATGCCGACAATGATTATCTCGATGAAATTATTGATCTCGTAAGGCCGGACATTCTGCAACTGCATGGCAGCGAAAGCCCGGAGCGGCTGCTGAACATCAAGGCGCTTTACGGTCTGCCTGTCATGAAGGCGATTTCCATTCGCGATGCCGGTGATCTCGCCAAAATCGAGCCTTATATTGGCATTGCCGACCGTTTCCTGCTGGATGCCAAGGCGCCTGCCGGTTCCGACCTGCCGGGTGGAAACGGCATCTCGTTTGACTGGACGATTCTGCGCTCACTTGACGAAAGTGTAGATTACATGCTTTCCGGTGGGCTGAATAAGGACAATGTCGCCGAGGCTCTGGCGGAAACCAAGGCAGGCGGACTAGATTTGTCGTCCGGCGTCGAAAGCGCGCCGGGCGTCAAGGATTTGTCCATGATAGATGCGTTTTTTGATGTGGTGAATGATTGGTCGAAAGGCCCAAAGGGAGCTTGAAGTGAACGACGCGCCAACACCCAATTCTTTTCGCGCTGGTCCTGATGAGGACGGACGTTTTGGCATTTACGGAGGTCGCTTCGTTGCCGAAACGCTGATGCCGCTCATTCTGGATTTGCAGGCGGAATGGGATAAGGCCAAGACCGATCCCGCGTTTCAGGCGGAACTCAAGCATCTTGGCGCGCACTATACCGGCCGCCCGAGCCCGCTTTATTTTGCGGAGCGCCTGACGGCGGAACTTGGCGGCGCGAAGATTTATTTCAAGCGCGAAGAGCTGAACCACACGGGTTCGCACAAGATCAATAATTGCCTCGGCCAGATTCTGCTTGCCAAGCGCATGGGCAAGACCCGCATCATTGCCGAAACCGGTGCCGGCCAGCACGGCGTTGCCTCGGCAACCGTTGCGGCGCGCTTCGGCCTGCCTTGCGTCGTTTACATGGGCGCGACCGATGTCGCCCGTCAGGCCCCGAATGTGTTCCGCATGAAGCTTCTGGGTGCCGAGGTGAAGCCGGTCACGGCCGGTCATGGCACGCTCAAGGACGCCATGAACGAGGCCCTGCGCGACTGGGTCACCAATGTCGAGGATACCTATTACCTGATCGGCACCGCGGCCGGCCCGCATCCCTATCCGGAAATGGTCCGTGATTTCCAGGCGGTTATCGGCGAGGAAGCCAAGGCACAGATGCTGGAGGCGGAAGGTCGCCTGCCGGATATGGTTATCGCGGCTGTCGGCGGCGGCTCGAACGCCATCGGCATCTTCCATCCTTTCCTCGATGACAAAAGCGTGCGCATCGTCGGCGTCGAAGCTGGCGGCAAAGGCCTGTCGGGCGAAGAACACTGTGCCTCGATCACGGCCGGCTCCCCCGGCGTGCTGCATGGCAACCGCACCTATCTGCTGCAGGATGAGGATGGCCAGATCAAGGAAGGCCATTCCATTTCCGCCGGCCTCGATTATCCCGGCATCGGCCCCGAGCACTCCTGGTTGAGTGATATCGGCCGCGTGGAATATGTGCCGATCATGGACCATGAGGCGCTGGACGCCTTCCAGATGCTGACCCGCCTTGAAGGTATCATCCCGGCTCTCGAGCCGAGCCATGCCTTGGCCGAGGTCATCAAGCGCGCGCCGAAGATGGGGAAGGATGAGATCATCCTGATGAACCTCTCCGGCCGTGGCGACAAGGATGTCCACACCGTCAGCAAGTTCCTTGGAATGGATGTATAAGATCATGACTGCACGTATGGACAAGCGCTTTGCCGATCTGCGCGCTGAAAACCGCCCGGCTCTGATTACCTATTTCATGGGCGGCGACCCGGATTTCGAAACCTCGCTCGGCATCATGAAGGCGCTGCCGGAAGCGGGCGCTGACGTCATCGAACTCGGCATGCCCTTTTCCGACCCGATGGCGGATGGCCCGGCCATTCAGCTGGCCGGCCAGCGCGCGCTGAAGGGCGGACAGACGCTGAAAACCACGCTCGATCTCGCCCGCGAATTCCGCAGGCAAGACGATGCAACGCCGATCGTGATGATGGGATACTATAATCCGATCTATATCTACGGTGTGGAGAAATTTCTGGACGATGCGCTCGCGGCTGGCGTCGATGGCTTGATCGTGGTCGATCTGCCGCCGGAAATGGACGATGAACTCTGCATCCCGGCACTCGCGCGCGGCATCAATTTCATCCGTCTGGCGACACCCACGACCGATGGCAAGCGCCTGCCTGCCGTCCTTAAAAATACCTCAGGTTTCGTCTATTATGTCTCGATGAACGGTATCACCGGTTCAGCACTTCCCGATCCCTCGTTGATCTCGGGCGCTGTCGGTCGTATCAAGGCGCATACGGAACTGCCGGTCTGTGTCGGTTTCGGTGTCAAGACGGCCGATCATGCAAAAGCGATCGGCGCCGTGGCGGATGGCGTTGTGGTCGGTTCGGCCATCGTCAACCAGATTGCGGGCAGCCTGACCAAGGACGGGCAGGCGACCGCCGATACCGTGCCGGCCGTTACGACGCTGGTAAAAGGACTTTCAACGGGCGTGCGTGCATCGCGCCTTGCCGCTGCGGAATAAGCGCGCGGCCCAGTCAGGAGTAGACAGTTGAACTGGATCACCAATTACGTTCGGCCGCGGATCAATTCCATGCTTGGCCGCCGCCCGGAGGTTCCGGAGAACCTATGGATCAAGTGCCCGGAAACGGGCGAGATGGTCTTCCACAAGGATCTGGAAGACAATAAGTGGGTCATCCCGGCTTCCGGTTACCATATGAAGATGCCGGCCAAGGCACGCCTTGCCGATCTTTTCGATGATGGCGTCTATGAGGCCTTGGTCCAGCCGAAGGTCGCGCAGGACCCCTTGAAGTTCCGCGATTCCAAAAAATACACCGACCGTCTGCGCGACAGCCGCACGAAGACCGAACAGGAAGATACGATCCTTGCCGGTGTGGGCCTCTTGAAAGGCCTGAAGATCGTCGCCGTCGTGCACGAATTCCAGTTCATGGGCGGATCGCTCGGCATTGCCGCCGGCGAAGCCATCGTCAAAGCCTTCGAGCGCGCCATTTCCGAGCGCTGCCCGCTCGTCATGTTCCCGGCATCGGGTGGCGCGCGCATGCAGGAAGGCATTCTGTCGCTGATGCAGCTGCCGCGCACGACGGTTGCAGTCAACATGCTCAAAGAAGCCGGCATGCCCTATATCGTGGTTCTGACGAACCCGACGACCGGCGGCGTCACGGCCTCCTACGCCATGCTGGGCGATGTGCATATCGCCGAGCCGGGCGCCGAGATTTGCTTCGCAGGCAAGCGTGTGATTGAGCAGACCATTCGCGAAAAACTTCCCGAAGGCTTCCAGACCTCGGAATATCTGCTTGAACACGGCATGGTGGACATGGTGATTGACCGCCGCGAAATCCCCGACACGCTGGCCAATATGCTCAAAATCATGACCAAGGCGCCTGCCGACAACGCAAACGCCGTCGTCCCGCTGGCCGCTTCGGCCTGAGGAAAAAAAATATGTCGCCCGGAGGCATAAATTGCCTTCGGGATGATGCTATACGTTGCCTGATTTCATTTTTGGGGCGGCGGACAAATGGCAAGCAAAACGCCTGAAAGGCGAACGGAAGACATGACGAAGCCCGCGATCGGTGAGGCCGAAAAGATCATTGAAGAGCTGATGCAGCTCCACCCCAAGGGGTTTGATCTTTCACTCGACAGAATTTCCCGTCTTCTCGAAAAACTCGGCAATCCGCAAAACAGAATGCCGCCAGTGATCCACGTGGCGGGCACCAATGGCAAGGGCTCCGTCAGCGCCTTTTGCCGGGCCCTGCTCGAGGCTGCAGGGCTCTCTGTCCACGTTCATATCTCGCCGCATCTGGTAAATTGGCACGAACGATACCGTATTGGCGTGGCGGGCGATAAAGGCCGTTACGTCGAAGACGAGATATTTGCGGATGCGCTGCGCCGCATTGAAGCTGCCAATGCTGGTCAGACAATCACGGTTTTCGAAATCCTGACTGCGGCTATGTTCGTGCTTTTTGCGGAACAGCCCGCCGATGCTGCGGTCGTTGAGGTTGGCTTGGGCGGCCGTTTCGATGCGACCAATGTCATCAATAACCCGGCGGTTTCCGTCATTATGCCAATCTCGCTTGATCACCAGGCTTATCTCGGCGACCGCGTGGAACTGATCGCTGCCGAAAAGGCCGGTATCATGAAAAAGGGCTCGCCTGTCGTCATTGGCCACCAGGAATATGACGCCGCACTAGACACGCTTGTCGCGACGGCCGAACGTATTGGTTGCCCGGTCTCCGTTTATGGGCAGGATTTTTCCGCCCATGAAGAATTCGGCCGCATGGTCTATCAGGATGAGTTCGGCCTGACGGATGCGCCGTTGCCAAGGCTTCCCGGCCGCCATCAGCTCGCCAATGCCGCCGCAGCGATCCGCGCTGTGAAAGCAGCCGGTTTTGAGGTGACGGAACGGATGATTGAAAAGGCCATGACCTCCGTGGAATGGCCCGGCCGTCTTCAGCGCATCCTGACCGGCAAAATCGCTGAAATGACCCCGAAGGATTCGGAAATCTGGATCGATGGCGGTCATAACCCCGGTGCGGGTGAAGTGATTGCCGAGGCCATGGCCGGCTTTGAGGAAAAGACGCCGCGCCCGCTCTTCATCATCGCGGGCATGATCAATACCAAGGATCCGGTGGGGTATTTCAAGGCTTTCGCCGATATAGCAGAATATGTCTTCACGGTGCCGATCGGTGGCACGGATGCGGCGATCGATCCCGTCGTGCTTGCCCATGCCGCTTTTGATGCCGGTCTGGTGGCAGCGCCCACATCGTCGCTGACGCATGCTCTGGAAGAGCTGTCGCGCCGTTTTAATGCCGAAGGACCAGCGCCGCGCATCCTGATCGGGGGCTCGCTTTATCTTGCCGGCAACGCGCTTGCCCTTAACGGCACGGTTCCCCAATAAAAAAAGCCCGGCAGCGATGCCGGGCTTTCTCATTCCATTGATATTGCTTATGCGGCGCCGGAAATCCAGGCTGAGAGCGCTGTCTTGGGGGCAGCGCCAACCTTGATGTCGGCCACTTCGCCGCCCTTGAACATGGCGAGCGTCGGGATGGAACGCACACCGAACTGGGCCGCGAGTTCCGGGTTTTCGTCGATGTTGAGCTTCGCGACCTTGACCTTGCCGGCCAACTCGGACGAAATTTCTTCAAGGCTCGGCGCAATCATCTTGCACGGGCCGCACCATTCAGCCCAGAAATCCACCACGACGGGTTCGGCGGATTCGAGGACTTCGGACTGGAAGTTGGCGGCATCGACTTTTACGGTAGCCATATCTGGCTCTCCTTTCAGTAAATCTTTTCCGCTATCGATGTGATGCGGGCGCGTCGAAATTTCAATGCCCCGGTATCTCACTTTGTCTTTATTGCGGCAAGTGCCTCCGCCATGGCATCGTCACCAACCCGCACGAAAGCGGCATTTTCCGTATAGATCAGCGCGCAGACAAATTCCTTGCCGGGATAAAGCGGTGCAAGAATTTCGCGATAGATCGCAAGCTGCGCGGTGTGGGAGAAAGGTATCTCGCGTGACGTGCGCGGCGGAACCCGGTTTGTCTTGTAGTCGACCAGAATGACCCGATCACCGTCTACCGCCAGCCTGTCGATGCGGCCGGAGACGGCATAGTGCTGCCGGCCGAGGGTCATCGTGCCCATGATCGACACTTCCGCACGGCTGTTGGCGGAAAAGGCCGGCTGCACCGCCGGTTCGGAGAGAACCCGCAAAACCGCCTGGATCAAATGTTCGCGCTCACTGGCAGGCCAGAAACGCGCTGCACGTTCGGCATAACGTCGGGCTGCCTCTTCCCGCTCGCTTTCCGCAAAATCCGGCAGGGCTTGCAGCATGCGATGCACCAGCTTGCCCCTTTGCAGGGCAAGGCTGGAAGCTTCCGTTTTTTCCCCGAACAGTGGTGAACGCACGGCCAGATCGTCCGCGCCGTCATCAATGATGGTGCCCGCACCCGATGGGCTGAGCGGCCTTGGCAGGGAGGGCAGGGCAGGCAGGGGTGCAAGAAGGCCTAGCGGAAGCTTGTGGTCTTCTTCCTGCTGGGTTTCCGCCGGCTTCTGCGGCGCAGGTGCCTGGCGTGCTTCAGACTTGCGCCAGACAAGCCCCTGCCATTCCTCGCCATCGGCACTGAACAGTTGCGGCTGGCAATGATCCTGATTCTCCGCAAGCGCCGCCTTGACGATGGCGTGCCAACATTCAGGGTTTTCTTTCTGGCCGCGATAACCACAGACGACAAGATGATCGGCGGCGCGCGTCATCGCCACATAAAGCAGCCGTCGATATTCGTCTTCCGCTGCCGTTTTCAGGCGTTCTTCGTCCGAGCGAATGAGGTGGTTGGAAAAGCCGCTGCCGGGCAGCCAGACCGGGAAGGCGTCTTCAATCGCTTCCACGAAGCGCAGTTTCGGCACATGGCTGTGGTTGAAGGCTTTCGAGCCGCCATCCACCACAAAAACCACCGGTGCTTCCAGCCCCTTGGAGGCGTGCACGGTCATGATGCGCACTTCGCCGCGATCCTTGTCCTGCTCGCGCTTCACTTCCGGTGAATCGGTTTCCAGGACGGAAAGAAAGGCCTGAAGGCCGGGCAGGCCAGTTCTTTCGTAATCCAGCGCAAAGGACAGGAACTCGTCGAGAACGTCGCTCGCTTCGTTGCCAAGCCGTCCAAGGAATTTTTTGCGTCCGTCATGCAGGGTCAGAACAGCCGCGAAAAAATCATGCACTGTGGCGGTTTTCGACAGTGAAACAAAATGCCGAAGTTTGTCGGTGACGATGGATAAACGGCTGGTTTCTTGGCCCGAAAGGACTTGCAGCCTCTGCCACACGCTCTCCGTCTCGGATCGCGTGGCGGCGATCTCGAAGACATCGTCTTCCGTCAGGTTGAAGAGCGGGCTTTTCAGCAGCGCCGCCAGCGAAAGATCATCTTCCGGCAGCACCACGAACCGGCCAAGCGCCAGAAGGTCCTGTACGGCGATATGGTCGGTCAGACGGAGGCGGTCGGCACCGGCGACGGGAATGTTCTTGCGCCGCTTCAACTCGCGGGTCAGCGCGTTGACGAAGGCGGCGCGTTTTCTGACAAGCACGAGAATGTCGCCGGCCTCGATAGCGCGCTCCACGCCTTTTTCGATGATAGTTTCGTTTCCGATCATGTCGGCAATGCGCGCGGCGATACGGCGGGCGACGATCGTGGCCGGCGCGCTTTCCCGCAGCGCATCGAAGGGGGCCGTCCAGTCTTCTTCATCCTCTGTGGTTTCCGGCGCCACCATATCCCACACTTCAACGGTGCCGGGATGGCCGGCGCGGTTGGAACGATGTTCGACTGGCTCATTATCGGCACTGAGGCCGCTCGCATTTTGCGGGATCGAGAAGACCTGATCGACGGCGGCCAGCACATCTTCAGTGGAACGGAACGAGAGCGGCAGGCGGATGCGATGAAAGGCCTGCTCCACCTGATCGACACGCCTTTGGGTCTCGTCGCGCTCCTGCGAGAACCGTTCCGGCCGGGCGCCCTGAAAGGAATAGATCGACTGTTTTTCGTCACCCACAGCAAACAGCGTCCGGCGTCCCATGCGGGCGCTTTCTCCGGTGAAGAAATCCGCCGCCAGCGACTGGATGATCGACCATTGCACCGGGCTGGTATCCTGCGCCTCGTCGACCAGAATATGGTCGATGCCCTGATCCAGCTTGTAATGCACCCACGCACCCGCCGTATCGCGGTTGAGCAGATTGGCGGCGCGCTCGATCAAGTCTTCGAAATCCAGCTGGCTGCGCTGCTTTTTCAGGTCTTCGAAATCGCCGATCAACCGTTCGGCCAGCACAAGGGCGCTTTTTGTCGCCGCTAGCATGCGCACCAGACGATAGCGATTGCGGCAGGCCACGACATGGTCGCGCGCCAGCGTCAGCGCATCGACGAGATCAGGCGCGGATTTCTGCATGCCCTTGTTGATGACGTAGGCATCCGATTTCCTTTCGCCTTTGGCTGTCAGAAGCGCCGCTTCGATGAATTCCATCCGCCGCACCGGGTCCGACTGCCGTTTTGCCTCCCGGAGCGCATAAGCGACCTCTATGACGCGTGATCCTCCCACCTCGTCAGCAAGGGTTAGATACGTATCGAGCGCAAGGCCCGAGAGGCCGGGCAGAGGCCAGAAGGCGGCCGCAGCGGTTTCTTCGGTTTCCCCATCTGCGATCTGCATCGCCTGCCGCAACCGCGCATCAATGCCGCCCGACTGTTTGGCATCGAGCAGAAAGCCACGAAGGGCACTGCGATTGGCGATGATGGCGGAAAGCAGCGATTCCAGCCCGCTTTCGTCAGCCAGATCGAGCACGTAAGCGAGCGATTGCGCCAGCTCCTCGTCCCGCTCCGTCGAAACCGCCGTCAGAAGCGAACGGCGTGCTTCGGCGAGCAGCGTTGTTGCGGCGCGGTCGTCAAGAACGGAGAAATGGCCGGCGACATTGGCCTCCAGCGGGAACTGGTGCAGCAGGGCTTCGCAGAATGCGTGGATGGTCTGGATTTTCAGCCCGCCCGGTGTTTCCAGCGCCTTGGCGAACAGCCTGCGCGCTTCGGCAAGCTTGATGCGATCCGGTACCTTGCCTTCGATGGCGGCGATGCGGTCCTTGAGATCGGAATCCGGCAAAGTTGCCCATTCCGCCAGCCGGTCGAACACGCGGCTCGACATTTCCGATGCTGCGGCCTTGGTATAGGTGAGGCACAAAATCGCCGAGGGGCGGCACCCGGCCAGAAGCAGGCGAATGACGCGCTGGGTCAAAACATGGGTCTTGCCGGAGCCGGCATTGGCCGACACCCAGGCTGAGCTTGCGGGATCGGAGGCAAGCCGCTGCCGGGCGCTGGTCCAGTCGATCCAGCTTTCAGGCGTATCGGCGAAAGGGCCAGCGTCGAAGGGATCAATCGTCATCGCCGTCTCCCGGTTCTGCCGTCGACCATTCAGAAACACGGGCGAGGTGGTCATATTCCCCGCCATAGGATTGCTGCTCTTCCGGCACCAGCCGTGAGGCGAAACCGTTTTCACCTTCGCGCAGCGAGCGCACGAATTTCGCGAGCTGGTCGATCGATTCCGTTGCCAGTTCGATAGCGGATTTCGGTGGTCTTTTGCCGCTTCGGCTGGAATGTTCGTTATTCACCTGATCGGCAAAAAATCGGTCTCCCGGTCGCAGGCGTACATAAATGAGGTTTTCGGGCGTGGGCGAACCCGTTTCGCGGAAGGCACCGCGCATCAGTGCCGCCGCTTCCAGCGCCAGCTGCGGGTCGAGCAGCGCGCGCGCCTGATTGACGGAAGGCGCAAGTCCTGTCTTGTAGTCGATAATATCCGCCTGACCGTTTGTCTTGATGTCGATGCGGTCGGCGATCCCAGTCAGCCTTATGCCCGCTTCGGCAATTTCCTGCCCGGCGCGAGCCTCGTAGAAGCTGTGGCGAATGGATGGATGACGTTCTTTTTCCCAATCGATGAAGGCGCGGGCCACCGCCGCAAAACGCGGACGCCAGATGACATCCACATGCACAGGCAGGTTTTCCGCGTCGAAACAGTCGTCGAGAATGCGTTGCATCGCCTCAAGCGAGGCCGGTGTGCCGGGAATATGCCCCTCACGGGAATAGCGCTCGATAATCCCGTGATAGAGCGTGCCGCGATCGGCGGCGTTCGGATCGCGATTGAAGGGGGCGAGCGGGTCCAGCTTCAGGATGCGCCGCGCATAGATTGAATAGGGATCGCGGCGCAGACGTCCCACTTCACTGAAGGAGTAGCTCTTCGGCTGCAGATCGGCCGGCGGTTTGGGGGCAGGGCGCTTTGCCGTTTCCTGATTGATGTTTTCATCCATCAGACCCGCCCAATGGCGATAGGTCTCGCCGCGCTTCCTCAGTTGTTCGGCGAAATTTTCGCCGCCCAGCGCCAGCAGCCGTTGCAGCCAGCGGGAGGCGACGGCCGGGGTGGAGCCCTGCCTCAGCGCCCGGGTGTAAAAGATTTGCCGGGTACCGTTCGCCATCTCGAAGTCATGCGCGAGCTGTCCGATGCGCCGTTCCGGCGGCTCCAGCCCGATGGCGGTCTTCATGCTGCGGGACAGGAACGGATTGTTCGCCGTCTGGCCGGGCCAGAGCCCTTCGTTGAGACCGCCGATGACGACGGTGTCGACGCTTTGCAGCCGTGCCTCCAGCGCGCCGAAGATGAAAATGCGCGGATGGCGCATGGATCGTGGCTTGATCGATTCGCCTGCCACCAGCGCTGCAAAAATATCGATCCATTGCGGCCCGTCGGCGTCGAGGATCTCGCCACTCTCCATCAGTTCGGCAAAGAGGCTTGAGAGTTTGTCTCCCGCCTCGCCGGACCACAATGCAGCCAGATCATTGCCGTCGTCGGCACAGATGGCCTCGATTACCCGCCCCGTTCGCTCCGCCCAGTCGGAAAGCGGCAATTTGTCGGTGAAGGCGCGGCCGGAGCGGTCACGACGAATGAAGGCGGAGCCGAGTGGCTCCGTGGCAATGGCGATCCGCCGCGCGAGATCACGGGCCGCATCGACACTTCCCTCCGGCAGCGCCACCCGCCATGCGGGCGGGTGCCGGTCATCACGCTGTGCAAGGAGTTGCGTATCGAGAACCACCTCGAGATTGCCTATTTCCGTTTCGACACGGCCGCCGCGCAGCGCGATCAGCTCCAGCGCTTTGGAGGCTCTGATAAAAGCATCGCCGGAAAGCCCGAAGCGGGCGAGGGGATGCTTTAGAAGCGAAATGATCGGCACCGGGTCTCCGGGCCTGAGAATGGCTTCCAGCGCGAGTTGCGTCAGTCCTGCCTGCGGCGTGGCCGAAAGCGGCGTACCGGCCGAATCGTCTGCCTCGATGCCAAAACGTTGCAACTCTGTCGCGACCCGCCGCGCCAGTCCGCGGTCGGGCGTTATCAGCGCCGCCTGAGAGGGTCGTTCAGGCCCCGGAGCCTCCAGCGCCAGCCGGAGCGCCACCGCGATGGCGGTTGCCTCTTCACGCTCATTGGCGGCCTCGATCAATGTGGCCGCCGCGAAGGCTTCGTCGAAAAAGCCGGGTTCCCTGTCTTCGCGCCAACGGTTCCAGTCGCTTGTGGATTTGGCGGGCGCGAGTGCGGTCGAAAACACCGCCGCCCGTTTTTCCAGATCACGATCAAGAGCGCCGATCTGAACCACGTCGTCCCTGAGCATGCCGAGCTTCTGCAGCAGCATATAAAGCCCATATTGCGAGTGCGTGCGGCTCGAAGGATCGGTGGGGTCCTCGGCAATCGCCTGCCATTGCTCTTCGGGCATGGCAAGATCGAGTCCCGGCAGCACGACCGTACCTTGCGGCAGGGCGGCAACGGCGGCGATGAGATCGGCGGCGGCCGGAATGGAGCCCGTGGAGCCGGCCACGATGATCGGCCCCGTGTCCGGCAAATTGGCAAGCCGGTCCGCTTCCGCTCGCAGGATGGCGTTGCGATGCCGGCCTGCGGAGGAACGGTTGAGTTCGGCAAGCCGCGCCGGCCAGAAGACGCTGGCGATCTTCAGGAAGTCCGCCGTCAGCTGCCACCATTGCGCATGTTCGCCGGTATCGAGATGCTGAAGCGTCTCCCAGTCCTTTTCTTCGGTATCCATGGCATCGATCACCTCGCCGAGCGCCCGCGCGAGCCAGATGGCATCCGCGGGGCTGGCAGGGGCGACGAGCGGTGAATCCGAATGGATCGCCCGGATGGCGTCAGGCAGGCTGTTGCGCCAGGCGAGTATGAGGCGTGCCAGTTCGATCAGCCGGCCGGTGCCGGAAATCGGCGGCGCCAGATCCATGATCTCAGGATTTTCGATATCGAAGAAACCGCTATCGTCATCCGTTTCACCAAGAGGCCGGATCAGCGGCAGAATGGCGGATCGGCCGCCCAGAAGATCGACGAATTCGGAGCGCAGCACGCGCGCAGAGCGCCGCGTCGGCACATAGATCGTCACGCTCGCAAGCGAAAGAGGATCGGTCGGATCATATCTATAGCCTGATGTCAGCCGCCCGTCACACAGCGTTTCCGCGAGCGTTTTGAGGAACGGTGTTCCCGCAGCGATCGTCAGGACGCGCTTTGCGTGATGGGTGAGCGTCATGCGAAACGTTTTTCCCTGAATTGCCGGATGATGCTTTCCGCATCGTCAATTGCATCAGGCGTTCCCACGGTAATCCAGTGGCCATCCAGCGACAGCCCGAAAAGCCGGTCTTTTTCAATGGCGCGGTCGAAATAGATATTGAGGTTGAAAGCGTCCGCCGGCGCATCGTCAAGCAGCCGCGAATCCATGGCGATGGCGCCGGCATAAACCACCGGGTTAGCGTCACCGTCGCGATAGCGAGCCAGCTTTCCGTCGTCGGCTAGGTCGAAATCCCTCTTGCCGTTGTGGCCGGTGGTGCGATCCATGTCGACACAGAGCAGGGCCATGTCCATGCGGGCCGTGTCAAAGAATTGCGCAAGCTTTCGCAGATTGCTGACGGCGTTCAATTGCTCGCCGATCCAGAAAAGATCGGCGTTCATGACAAAAACCGGGCCGGGCTTCAGAAGCTTCAGGCCCTTGGCCAGCCCGCCGCCGGAATTCATCAGCTCCGACCGTTCGTCGGAAATCAGGATTTCGGCGTCTGCGCGGTTTTCGAGATGGGCGATCATCTGTTCGGCATGGTGATGCACATTGACGACGATGGTTTCAGTCCCGGCTTCGACAAGGGCGTCGAGCGCGTAATCGATCATCGGCTTGCCGGCGATTTTCACAAGCGGCTTTGGGATCGTATCGGTGATCGGGCGCATCCGTGTGCCAAGCCCGGCGGCCAGCACCATCGCGTTTTTGATCGTCATCGTGGTCAACCGTCTTTCAGTTGTCGAATTCCATGCCCATGCGCAAGCACCAGTCCTTGAGCGGCGCGAGTTCCGGATGCGAAAGCGCTGCACTGAGATAACGGAACGTCCTCGGCATATGTTTCATATAACCGGGTTTCTTGTCCCGTTCCAACAGCCTCACCCAGATGCCTGCAAGCTTGCAGTTGCGCTGCGCCGACATGATGGCGAAAGCCTTGAGGAATGTGGTCTCATCGAAAGCGGGCGTCGCTTTTCTGCTATCGAGATAATGCGAAAGCAGGCGTGTCTGCAATTCGGGAGAGATGGTAACCCGCGCATCCTGCACGATGGAAGCGAGATCATAGGCGGTGGGGCCAATCATCGCATCCTGAAAATCGATCAGGCCGACCTGACGGATGCCGCTGTTCTGCGCCTGCCAGAGAATGTTCGGCGAATGGAAGTCACGCAGCAGAAGCCCCGTCTCGCAGCCGGCCAGCGCATCGATCAGGCCGTCCCAGATGGCGTAATAGTCCTGTTTCTCGCCATCGGTAAGCGCTCCGCCGCGTTTATGGGGCAGATACCATTCCACCAGCAGCGAGACTTCGATCTTCATCGCCTGCCGGTCGAAGGGAGGAATGTCGTAGGTGCTGCCATCGCGCATCGGCAGCAATGCCGGGGGTGGTGTCTGGTGAAGAGTGGCGAGACAGGCGACACTTTGAAGATAACGCTCTTCTATCGGTGTGCCGTCGGCAGCCAGCACACCCTCCCGTCCGAGGTCCTCCAGAAGGAGAATGCCCTGATCGATATCCGCAGCCAGAATCTCCGGCGCGCAGAAACCAGTGTTTCGCAGATAGTCGCCGATCGCCACAAAGGAGCGGGCATCCTGGGCAAGATGGGCGATTTCCGCATAGGTCTTGCCATCCGCAACGATCGCGCCTCTCATGGGGCGGCGCCAGTCCATCAGAATAAGCTTGGGACCATCGGTGGAAATCGTCTCGTAGGCGCGTGTGGAGGCATCGCCATTCAGAAAACGGCGGGTCGCACCCCCTCTGTCATTTTTCGCCAGGAATTCACGAATGGCGAAAACACGGTCGAGCCGTGCTTTTTGTTGTGCGGGAGCCTCTATTACGGCCACGCGGCCTTCGCCCGAATGCGTCAGCCGCAGGGTGATCGTCTGCTCCGGCGGCAGAACCTCTGCGGCGATATCCGGCCACTCGATCAGGCAGATACCCTCCTCCAGCATTTCATCGATGCCGAGTTCATCCAGCTCCGAAACATCCGAAAGCCGGTAGAGATCGAGATGGGCGACGGGGATGCGGGCGTCATAAGTCTGGATGATGGTGAAGGTGGGGCTCGGAACCTCAAGATCGGGTTCATCCGCCATCGCCCGGATGAAGGCGCGGGCGAGCGTGGATTTGCCGGCGCCGAGATCGCCGATCAGCGCCAGGCAATCGCCGGGTTTCAGGGCCAAGGCTAGGTCTTCACCGAGCCTTATGGTGTCTCTTTCTCCCGCCAGCGAAATGGTGATCGGCAAGATGTCTTGGCTCATTCTGCGGCGATGGAGTGCGGCCGTGTGGCGGAGGGAATGCGGCAGGTGACGATGGTGCCGTTGCCGGGGCGGCTGTCGATGCTGACGGTGCCATGATGCAGGCTGACGAAGCTTTCGACGATGGAAAGGCCAAGCCCCGCACCGGTTCGCCGTCCGCCATTGCCACGCGTCGCAAAGCGGTCGAACACGCTCTTCAGCATGTCTTCGGGAATGCCCGGTCCCTTATCCGCAACGGAGAATACGAAGTCACCCTCGCTGCGCTGGCAGGAGAGCTGCACGGGGGAACCTTCGGGTGCGAAGTTGATCGCATTGGTCAGGAGCTTGATGAGAATCTGCTTCAACCGCTGGTGGTCGGCCACGAGACTGCCGAGATGGGCAGGCGCGACGATCTCGAGCGAAATACCGCTTTCCTGCAGCCGGTCGGCGATCTGCACCGAAACATCGTCGAGCAGCTCGTTCAGATCATTATCCGAATAGTTGAGCTGCATGATGCCGGCATCGACGGTCGCGAGATCGAGAATATCGTTGACGATGGTCAGGAGAACCGAGGACGAGGTGGAAATATGGTCGAGATACTCCGCCTGCCGTTCCGTCAATTGGCCGATGCCGGGTGTCTTCAGGAGATCGGTGAAGCCGATGATATTGGTCAGTGGCGAGCGCAACTCGTAGGAAACATGCTGCACGAAATCGTTCTTCAGCTCGTCCGCCTTCAGAAGCGCGTCGTTCTTTTCCTTGAGCGCCCGCTCGGCGCGCACGCTGTCCGTCATGTTGACGAAGGTCAGCATTGTCTGCGCATCCGGCAGCGGAATGATCGCATAATCGAGCACGAGGCCGGAAAGCAGTTCCAGCGTGCCCTGCCGCGACGGCCGTTCGTCATCGAAGCTGGTGATGAACTGGCTGAAGGCGCGCCAGCCGTCCGGTCCGTCATAGGATTGGGCGCAGGCGGTTTCGATGGCGCGAATATGCGTGCCCGTTTCCGCCTCATCGGCCGTCACGCCCCAGAGCGCCCGGAATGCCGGGTTGGACAGGCGAATGCGCCCGTCTGCACCGAATACGGCGACACCTTCTGCCAGATGGTCGATGGTTTCGCCCTGCACCTTGACCAAGGTGTTGTAGCGCATCTGAAGATCGACCTGCTCGGTCAGATTCTCGAAAACCCAGGTCGCGCCACCCTGCGGATGCGCGGTGGCGATGACCCGCAAGGTCTGGCCATTGGGCAGGTGCCACAGATCCGTCTTGGTATCGAGCGAACGGTAGACGGAAAGCGCCGTCTCCTTCCAATTCTTCCAGTTCAGCTGCTCCGGCAATTTGCCGGCGGTACGCAGCCTGTCCAGAAGTTCGGAATTATCAGGGCTGGATTCGAGGAAAACGAGATCGAGACCCCACAGAGCCGCGAAAGCCTGATTGTAGAATTGCAGCCGCTGCCGGCCGTCGAAAATGGCGACGGGCGTCGCCAGATGATCGAGCGTTTCGGCGTGGCTTTTCAAAACTCGCTTGAGTTCCTCGCTGATGGTTTCCGCTTCGGTGGCATCGATGGCGATCCCGGCAGACCCGCCCGCCGTTTTTATGTCGACGACGTCGAAGAAGCTGCGGTTACCGGAAACGACGGTCGAAATGCGATCATGATAGGGCGATTCCGGTGTCGCAGCCGCGCGTATCTTCTGTCGTGTAACCGTGTTCAGAAGTTCGCGCTTTTCCTGAACGGCCTGCCCGGCATCACGCGCATCCACCGCATGGGCGTAAGCGTGGTTGACCCAGGTGAGTTCACCTTCGCCATTGCGACGCCAGACGGGCTGTTCGATGGAATCGAGAAGTTCCTGAAATGTCGATACGGAGGCAAGTAGACGCTCGCGCTCGACCTGCAATTCCGCGAGTTCAGCGCGCAGATTGTTGAGCGCGATGAAGCGCGCAAAGGCATTACCGCCGGATACACGTCCCTGAACTTCAATCACTTCGCCGCGCTGCGTCTCGATGGTCAGATCGAAGCTCTGGGCGTGGCTGCGCAGTTTCTCGATGGATTTTTCAAGCTGGCTTGCGGATGCCGGCTTCAGCCAGCGGCCGAATGCCAGAAAATCCTGGTCCGCTTGCGGCACACCGGTCTCGGCTGGTAGCTGGCCCAGAAATTCCGGACGTTTGTCCGCACCGTCCCAGATGACAATGCGGCGGCTCTTGTCGGAAATCAGCGCCTCGTATTTCGCGATCTTGTGGTGGGACTGCGCAAGCGCCTGTCGGTATTCGCTGCTTTCCGCCTCGATATTACCGCGCTGGCGCACCAGCCAGACAACAGAAAACAGCGTTGCCGAAAGCATGCCGACGAAAAGCGAATAGGTGATGGTTTCTCCGGATGAGAACAGCCGCGCGCCGGTCTTTGCCACAATGCCGTCCTGCGCCATCGCAACGGTTGTCGAGCCGGCGAGAACCGTGCCCGAAAGCAGGATAGGCAGCCTCGCAAAGCCTGTCTGAACCGCACTGGCGACCTGCCGGCAACGCGCAAGAGCCGCACTCAATGCCACGCCCGCATGCGTGTTTTCAAGGCGTTGAACTGTCTGCTTGCGCAGATCCGAATTTTGAACCGTCATCCCCGGTCTGTCTCCGTCCTATGTGCCGCATCTTCGACAAGACATCCCATTTCGTCCCCGCCGCCCTTTGGCGTGTCCGAATCAAGTCTGATGACAATACCGTCTTCATAAATCTGCGGGAAGTGAGCGCGCAAAAAAGATGCCGTGCGCTTTGTCAAGCGCACGGCATCTAGATATTGTGTAATTTCAGTGGATATTAACTATGAAATTAATATCTGTAGTGTTCCGCCTTGAACGGACCTTCCTTCGAGATGCCGATATAATCTGCCTGAAGGTCGGAAAGTTCGGTCAGGCGCACGCCAAGCTTCTCGAGATGAAGGCGCGCGACCTTCTCGTCGAGGTGCTTGGGAAGCACGTAAACTTCATTCTTGTATTCGCCCTGCTTGGTGAAGAGCTCAATCTGGCCCAGCACCTGGTTGGTGAAGGAGGCCGACATGACGAAGGACGGGTGACCGGTGGCGTTGCCGAGGTTCAGCAGGCGGCCTTCGGACAGAAGAATGATGCGGTTGCCCTTCGGGAACTCGATCATGTCGACCTGCGGCTTGATGTTCGTCCACTTCAGGTTACGCAGCGAGGCGACCTGAATTTCATTGTCGAAGTGGCCGATATTGCCGACGATCGCCATGTCCTTCATCTCGCGCATATGCTCGATGCGGATCACGTCCTTATTGCCTGTCGTGGTGATGAAGATGTCAGCGGAAGAGACGACGTCTTCCAGGCGAACGACCTCAAAACCGTCCATGGCGGCCTGAAGCGCGCAGATCGGGTCGATTTCGGTCACCTTCACGCGGGCGCCAGCGCCCTGCAACGAGGCTGCGGAACCCTTGCCAACGTCGCCATAACCGCAGACCACGGCAACCTTGCCGGCCATCATCACATCGGTTGCGCGGCGAATGCCGTCGACGAGAGATTCCTTGCAGCCATACTTGTTGTCGAACTTCGACTTGGTGACGCTGTCATTGACGTTGATCGCGGGGAAGGGCAGCAGGCCCTTCTTGCTGAGATCGTAGAGACGGTGAACGCCGGTCGTCGTTTCTTCGGTGACACCCTTCAGCGCGTCGCGCTGCTTGGTGAACCAGCCGGGCGAAGCCTTGAGGCGCTTGTTGATCTGCGCGAAGAGGATTTCCTCTTCTTCCGAACCGGGATTGGACAGAACGTCCTCACCGGCTTCGGCGCGTGCGCCGAGCAGGATGTACATGGTGGCGTCGCCGCCGTCATCGAGGATCATGTTAGAGAGACCGCCGTCGGTCCACTGGAAGATCTTGTCGGTATATTCCCAATATTCCGTCAGGCTTTCACCCTTGACGGCGAATACCGGAATGCCGGCTGCTGCAATGGCTGCCGCCGCATGGTCTTGCGTCGAGAAGATGTTGCAAGAGGCCCAGCGAATCTCCGCGCCCAGTTCCTTCAGCGTCTCGATGAGAACGCCGGTCTGGATCGTCATGTGAAGAGAACCGGTAATACGTGCGCCCTTCAGGGGTTTGCTTTCACCGAATTCCTTGCGGCAGGACATCAGGCCCGGCATTTCGGTTTCGGCGATGTCCAGCTCCTTGCGGCCGAATGCGGCAAGGTTGATATCGGCGACGATGTAGTCCTTCTCAAGGCTCATAAGGTTCTCCAGATCAGAAACGCCGCGCCTCACAGCCCGGCTTTTAAACGTAGCTGCGGTTTAGCAGGCCACGAACGATCTGGCAATGATGATATAAAGAAGTCTTTATGTCTTTATATGTGCCGGCTCAGGCTTCTTCGCCGAAGCGGTCGGCGACCAGCGCCTCCAGTGCTTCCAGCGCTTCTTTCGCCTGATTGCCGCTTGCCTCGACATAAACGCTGCAGCCGGGGCTGGCCGCCAGCATCATCAGGCCCATGATGGAGGTGCCGCCAACGGTCATGCCATCCTTGGAAACCGTGATCGTCGCGTCGAAACCTTCAACCATCTGTACGAATTTGGCAGAAGCCCGGGCGTGGAGACCGCGTTTATTGATGATCGGTAGTTCCCGGGAGAATGGCGACATGGGCTGACTTCTCACTTGCCGCTTAAAACGCGGCTGGCGACGTTGATATATTTGCGGCCGGCATCGGATGCATCCTGAAGTGCCTTGTCCATATTATCTTCGCTGCGAACGCCGGCAAGCTTGATCAGCATGGGAAGATTGACCCCTGCGATGACTTCGACATTGCCGTTATTCATGACGGAAATCGCAAGATTGGAGGGCGTGCCGCCGAACATGTCCGTCAGAATGATGACGCCGTTGCCGTCATTGGCGCGCGCAACAGCGTCGATGATATCCTGCCGGCGCTGATCCATGTCGTCTTCGGGACCGATACAAACCGTCTCGATCAATTTCTGGGGACCGACGACATGCTCCAACGCATGGCGAAACTCCTCAGCCAGCTTGCCATGGGTGACAAGCACTAGTCCGATCATGAAATGCTCCCTTGCACACGCACTCTCATTGCCGACTATCGCAACGCGGCAATCCTGTCCATCGGTGGGATTTCATCTTGATGAGGAAAATGCGAATCGCAAGCCTAAAATCGCCCGAATCATCGTCACTTCACATTCGTTTTAAAAAGATTCTGAGCAAGTGCAGCAAATTTTCCATAGGGCGTCAGGCTGGAAAGCGGAATGCGCAGAAGCCGGATATGCCCGCCGCAGGGCAGGGAAAACCTCTCGTCATCTTCGGGAAGTCTTGGATTTGTCCCTGAAAGAACTGTCGTGACGGCAAAATGTAGTGGAGCGCGCGCAACGCTTCTGATGGAAACGATGCCGCTGCCGCGCAATTCCAGCAGGCCGGCGATGGCGTCCGGCCGCTCGCCAATGATGTTGTCGCCATCGCGATACACGAAAATCTGATCGTCCGCGATCAGCGCCGCCGGCAATCCGCAGCGTTCGGCCTCCGTTAGAAAGCTGAAGGCAAGTTCGCTTTTGCCGCTGCCCGACGGTCCGACGAAAAGAATGCCGGTGTTTTGAACGGTGATGGCGGTGGCGTGCAGGTTGAAGCGTTCAGCGGTCATGGGTTTCGGCCGCCGGCAGCGACAGGGTGAAGCGCGCGCCGGAAATCACGCCATATTTGTCGACTACGTTCTCCGCCCGCAGACTGCCACCATGGGCTTCCGCGATCTGGCGGCTGATGGAAAGGCCAAGGCCGGAATTCTGTCCGAACCCTTCGCTCGCCGGCCGGTCTGTGTAGAAGCGCTCGAAAATCCGGTCGATGTCTTCTGCCTGAATGCCGGGCCCGTTGTCCTCCACCTGCACGATGCAACGATCCTTTTGACGGGAGAGGCGCACGGTAATGCGGCCGCTTTCCTCGGCAACGAAGGATCGCGCATTCTCGATGAGGTTGGTGACGATCTGACCGATACGCAGATCGTGACCATTCACCACGAAGGAGGTCTTTGCGCCCGCTTTCCGGTCGATGACATAGTCGATCGTCACACTTTTCTTCTTGGTGCTTATCTGGCGGGATATATCCACCAGACCCTTCATCAGCACATCGAGATCGAGCGGAGAGGCGTCGGCGCGCGCCAGTTCGGCATCGAGCCGCGACGCATCCGAAATGTCGCTGATCAGGCGGTCGAGACGGCGCACATCGTGGAAGATGATTTCGGTCAGGCGCTGTTTGGACTCTTCGGTCTTGGCGCGCGGCAGGGTTTCCACGGCGCTGCGCAGCGAGGTCAGCGGGTTCTTGAGCTCATGGCTGACATCGGCGGCGAAGCTTTCGATGGCGTCGATACGGTCGTAAAGCGCCGTCGTCATTTCACGCAACGCAATCGAAAGATTGCCGATCTCATCCTGACGCGCCGAGAAATCCGGTATTTCCTCGCGGGTTCTCGCCCCGCGGCGCACGCGGATTGCAGCCGCCGAAAGCCGCCGAAGCGGCGTGGCGATGGTGGAGGAGAGGAGCAGCGACAGGACGATATTGACCAGCGTCGCGATGCCGAAGACGCGCATGATGGCAAGGCGCTCCGCATGCACGATCTTGTCGATGTCGCCCGCTTGCGTAGAAAGCAGCAGAACGCCGAGCACGGCCCGGAAGCGCTGCACCGGTACGGCCACGGAAACAATCAGCTCGCCCTTTTCCGTGACACGCACGACCGCGCCGCGCACGCCGGTCAACGCATTCATCACTTCGGGATAGATCGAACCGTCGCCGCCGGGCGCTTCCTTATATTGCGGCAGGCTGCTCGGCTGCAGCATGCGGTTGAACATGCTGGTGAACCAGTCGCCCCAGCTTTGCGTCTCCGGTGTTACCGGCGGCAGGTCGAAACGCAGCACCTGACCGCGCGAATAAAGATGACGGGAATCGAGCAGGAGGTTGGCGTCGGCATCGAACAGCCGCGCACGGGTGCGCGTCGGCGAAATCAGCCGCCGCAGCACAGGTGCGACCCGCTCCGGATTGATCGGGAAACTCAAGTCCTCGTCATTGGGGGCAGGGGTGATGCTCTGCCCCGCCTGCAATTCGAGCAGCTTTTCCGGATTGATGGTGATCGAGTTGGTATCGACCGAGGCGGAAGCGGAGACAGCGCCGGCGATGATCTCGCCCTGCGTCAACAGGCTTTCCACGCGCGCGTCGATCAGCCCCTCGCGGAACTGGTTGAGATAGAGAATGCCGCCGACCAGAACCACCGTCGCCGCGACGTTGAAAAAAAGGATGCGGCGCGTGAGGCTGGAAAACACCGCATTGCCGAAGATGCGCCGGATGATCGTCAACGGATGGATACGATGGCGGCGTTCGCTGCCGCGTTCTTCGGCATCGTCACTGTCCGAGACGGTTTCCGGCGTTTTCTTCAACACGTATTCAAGTCCTCACCGCCCCTTATCGGGCGGTCCCTTCTGCGTGAGTCGGCTTCTTCAAGCCGCTTCGCGGAAGCGATATCCTACGCCATAAAGCGTTTCAATCATATCGAAGTCGCCATCGACCAGTTTGAACTTCTTGCGAAGGCGCTTGATATGGCTGTCGATGGTGCGGTCGTCCACATAGACCTGTTCGTCATAGGCGGCATCCATCAGCGCGTCGCGGCTTTTCACCACGCCCGGTCGCTGCGCCAGCGAATGCAGGATGAGGAATTCGGTGACCGTCAGCGTCACCGGCTCACCCTTCCAGGTGCAGGTGTGGCGTTCCTGGTCCATGGCGAGCTGCCCGCGCTCCAGCGTGCGCGCCTGCTGATCGGCGGTCGGCTTCAGCACGCTGCCGGTTGCAGCAGACGCTTCGCGGCTGCTGGCGCGGCGCAGGATGGCTTTGACGCGTTCCACCAGAAGACGCTGCGAGAAGGGTTTCGTGATGAAGTCGTCCGCGCCCATCTTCAGGCCGAACAATTCGTCGATCTCTTCATCCTTGGAGGTGAGGAAGATAACCGGCAGATCCGACTTCTGACGAAGACGCCGCAGAAGCTCCATGCCGTCCATGCGTGGCATCTTAATATCGAAAATGGCGAGCTGCGGCGGGCGGGCGATCAGCCCGTCAAGCGCGGAGGCGCCGTCCGTATACGTTTCGACCCGGTAGCCTTCGGCTTCGAGCGCGATCGATACCGAAGTCAGAATATTCCGGTCGTCGTCGACAAGCGCGATCGTCTGCATGTAGTTGGTCTCCATCGTCATTTTCTCGTAACTCCCGACATTCACCCAGCCAAGGTTGTGCGCCGCGAGCCACTCTCTTGAGTATAAAGGTGGAACAAATTGTGGCAAAGGAAAACTCGCCCCGAAATCGCCAGTGAGGCGGGAGCGGATTTTGCAAAAAGGCCGCAGCTGGATTTTAATGCGTCTTCAACCGATTTAAAAAGAAATAAAATCTTTTAAATCGATTAATATATTGAAATCACTAAGTTTTTTAAAGTCAGGCTCTTGCGTTTCCAAAAGCTGCCACGTATTTTCCGTGAAAATTTCAACGGCCTTATCGTCATTTACAAGGAACGCGTCATGAACGAGCTTGGGGTTCATAATCCTGCCAATGGAGTTGCGGAACTCGGACTGGGCGAGGCCTCCCGCGTCTTTTATAACCTCAACGAGAGCGAATTATACGAACACGCTATCCGCAACGGTGAAGCCGAACTGACCATCGATGGTGCGCTGCGTGCCGTCACCGGCCAGCATACGGGCCGCTCGCCCAAGGACAAATTCGTCGTTCGTGATGCTTCCACGGAAAACACAATCTGGTGGGACAACAACAAGCCGCTGTCGCCGGAAAATTTCGAGCTGCTGCGTCAGGACATGCTGGCCCATGCCGCCGGCAAGACGCTTTACGTGCAGGACCTGATCGGCGGCGCCGATGAGGAAAATGCGCTGCCGACCCGCGTCGTCACCGAGCTTGCCTGGCATTCGCTGTTCATCCGCAATCTGCTGATCCGGCCGAAGCGGGAGACGCTTTCGGGCTTCAGCCAGAAGCTCACCATCATCAACCTGCCAAGCTTCAAGGCTGATCCGGCCCGTCACGGCGTTCGCACGGAAACGGTCATCGCCTGCGATCTGACCAAGGGCCTCGTCCTCATCGGCGGCACCTCCTATGCCGGTGAAAACAAGAAGTCGGTTTTCACGGTGCTGAACTACCTGCTGCCGGCCAAAGGCGTGATGCCGATGCATTGCTCGGCCAATGTCGGTCCTGAGGGTGACTCCGCCGTGTTCTTCGGCCTCTCCGGCACCGGTAAGACCACGCTCTCCGCCGACCCGGCGCGCACGCTGATCGGCGATGACGAACATGGCTGGGGCGAACACGGCATCTTCAATTTCGAAGGCGGCTGCTACGCCAAGGCGATCAAGCTTTCGTCCGAGGCCGAGCCGGAAATCTACGCCGCGACCAATCGTTTCGGCACGGTTCTCGAAAACGTCGTGCTGGATGAAAGCCGGGTTCCCGATTTCAACGACAATTCGCTGACGGAAAACACCCGCAGCGCCTATCCGCTGCACTTCATTCCAAATGCATCGGAAACGGGCATTGCCGGCCATCCGAAGACGATCATCATGCTGACGGCAGATGCCTTCGGCGTGCTGCCGCCGATCGCGCGTCTGACGCCGGAACAGGCCATGTACCACTTCCTCTCCGGTTACACCGCCAAGGTTGCCGGTACGGAAAAGGGCGTGACCGAGCCGGAAGCCACCTTCTCCACCTGCTTCGGTGCACCCTTCATGCCGCGCCACCCGGCGGAATACGGCAATCTGCTGCGTGAGCTGATCGGCAAGCATGGCGTCGATTGCTGGCTGGTCAATACCGGCTGGACCGGCGGTGCCTATGGCATCGGCAAGCGTATGCCCATCAAGGCAACGCGCGCGCTGCTGACCGCCGCACTTACCGGCGACCTGAAGAACGCGCAATTCCGTACCGATGCGAATTTCGGTTTCGCCGTGCCGCTGTCGCTCGACGGCGTCGATGGTGCGATCCTTGATCCGCGTTCCACCTGGGCCGATGGCGCAGCTTACGACGCGCAGGCGAAGAAGCTGGTGTCGATGTTCGTTTCGAACTTCACCAAGTTCGAAGATCATGTCGACAGCAAGGTGCGCGACGCAGCGCCGGGCCTTTTGCTCGCGGCTGAATAATAAAGCCTCATTTGTGAGGAGGAGCGGACCCGGCCTTGTGCCGGGTTCTTTCGTTTGCTCCGCTGTTTTCATTTTTCGCGATCTATGGCATCACCGGCGCGGAGAGAAAACATGGCCAGCGACCCGCTTTACATCAATAACCGCATCACCATTGCCGGCTGGGAACTGACGGAGCAATTCGTGCTGGCCGGCGGGCCGGGCGGCCAGAACGTCAACAAGGTCTCGACGGCGGTTCAGCTGTTTTTCGACATTGCAAATTCGCCCTCCCTTCCGGATCGGGTAAAGACCAATGCACTGCGCCTCGGTGGCAGGCGTGTGTCGAAAGATGGTGTGCTGATGATGGAGGCAAGCCGGTTTCGCAGTCAGGAACGCAATCGCGAAGACGCCCGCGAGCGGCTGAAGGAAATGATTCTCGAAGCTGCCGCCCCTCCGCCGCCGGTGCGCAAGGCCACCAAGCCCACCAAGGGGTCGGTTGAGCGCCGCCTCAAGGCGAAGTCTGGCCGCTCCGATATCAAGAAAATGCGCGGCAAGCCCTCGGGCGAATAAGGGCCAAATGTTTCGCCCTTGTCATAGAGCTTCAAATATCGTCTGGTAAGCCTCCCTACAACCAAGGAGGGTGCTATGGGTCTGTTCAATTTCATCAAGGAAGCGGGAAAGAAGCTCGGTATCGGCGGTGACGATGCCCCTGATGTCGAAGCTGTCAAGAAGGAACTCGCTTCCCACGATCTCGGCACGGACAAGGTTCAGGTCGAAGTGGTGGACGACAAGGTCGTTCTGAAGGGCGAAGTAGCCGATCAGTCGGTTTTCGAAAAGGCGGTCATCGCGGTCGGCAATACGCTCGGCATTTCCAAGGTCGAGGCTGGCGAGCTGAAAGTGACTGACGCGCCCGCGAAAGAACCCGTCTTCTACACGGTCAAGAAGGGCGACAATCTCTGGAAGATTGCGGAAGCCCAGTATGGCAAGGCAAATGGCGCGAAGAACAACATCATCTTCGAAGCCAACAAGCCGATGCTGACGCATCCCGACAAGATTTATCCCGGACAGGTCCTGCGTATTCCTGAGCTTGCATAATAGCGGATTTAACCGCCGAAGGTGCCGCTATGCGCGGCATCTTCACAGCTTGCGAAGCGCTACCGTGTCGATCAGGTGGTTCTTGCCCTTGCGAAGGATGAGATCGGCGCGCGGGCGCGTCGGCACGATGTTCTGGCGCAGGTTCTTCAGGTTGATGTTCTGCCAGAGCCCTTCGGCAATGCTGAGCGCTGCCTCTTCGCTGATCGACGCATAACGGTTGAAGAATGAATTCGGGTCGCGGAAGGCAGTCTGTCTCAGATTCATGAACCGGTTCACATACCAGTTGTGAATGAAGTCCTCGTCGGCATCGATATAAATCGAAAAATCGAAAAAGTCGGAAACGATCGGCACGATCCGCCCACCCGCCGGCAGGTCGCGCGATTGCAGTACGTTGATGCCTTCGAAGATCAGGATATCCGGCTGGTCGATGACGGTGAATTCGTTCGGCAACACGTCATAGGTCAGGTGCGAATAACGTGGGGCTTTCACATTCGGCTGGCCTGCCTTGATCGCCGAAAGAAAACGCAGCAGCGCGCCGATATCGTAGCTTTCCGGAAAGCCCTTGCGCTCCATCAGGTTTTCCCGCCGCAGCACCTCGTTCGGATAGAGAAATCCGTCTGTGGTAATGAGATCGACCTTGGGGCTGGAAGGCCAGCGGGCCAGAAGCTCTTTTAGAATACGCGCCGTCGTGGATTTGCCGACCGCGACGGAACCGGCGATGCCGATGACAAAGGGCGTCTTGTTGACATCAGCCATGTTGAGAAAGCGGTTGCGCTGTTCAAACAGTAGCTGCGACGCCTCGACATGCGAAGAGAGCAGGCGCGACAGCGACAGGTAGATGCGCCGCACTTCATCCAGATCGATCGGGTCATCCAGCGAGCGCAGTCGCTTCACCTCGTCGGCGGAAAGTGTCAGTGGCGTGTCGGCGCGAAACTTTGCCCATTCTTCGGAACTGAAGAAGTGATAGGGCGAATATTCGTCCGCACGAAAATGATCGAGTGTGCCTGGCATGCCTCTCTCCCCGCTGCCTGCCGTGACATTCATGATGTCGGCCTCGCCGCCTTTTCCGCAAGGCCGGTCTGGCCTGTGCGGCGTTCCAGCTCTGCAAAAACGTCCGTGAGCGGAATATCGGCAATCTTCAGCACGACAAGCAGATGGTAAAGCAGATCGGCGGCCTCGTTTTTCAGCCCATCACGATCTTTCGCGATGGCCGCGATAACGGTCTCCACCGCCTCTTCGCCGAGTTTTTTCGCCGCGCGCTCCTGGCCGGCAGCAACCAGCTTGGCTGTCCAGGATTCATCAGGAGATGCGGCGGCGCGGGTTGCGACAATGCGCTCCAGGTCGGAAAGGGAAAATGCGCTCATAGGAAATCCTGCAATCAGTCGAGACGCATGGCGATGCCATGCTCGGCCATATAGCGCTTCGCTTCGCCGATCGAATAGGTGCCGAAGTGGAAGATGGAGGCGGCAAGCACAGCGGTTGCATGGCCGTCACGAACGCCCGCCACCAGATCATCAAGCGTACCGACGCCGCCAGAGGCGATGACCGGCACGCGAACCTGATCGGCAATGCTGCGTGTCAGGCCGATATCGTAACCGCTTTTGGTGCCGTCGCGATCCATCGAGGTGACAAGCAATTCGCCGGCACCCCGTTCAACCATCTTGATGGCAAATTCCACGGCATCGATGCCCGTAGGCTGGCGTCCGCCATGGGTAAAAATTTCCCAGCGGCCAGCTTCCCCATCTTTGGAAACCCGCTTGGCGTCGATGGAAACGACGATGCACTGGTTGCCGAACTTGTCGGCCGCCTGCGCAACGAAGTCGGGATCCTTGACGGCTGCGGAGTTGATCGAGACCTTGTCTGCGCCGCAGAGGAGCAGCTTGCGAATATCCGCGACGCTGCGGACCCCGCCGCCAACGGTCACCGGCATGAAACAATGGTCCGCAGTGCGAGAAACCACGTCGAAGATCGTGTCGCGATTGTCCGAGGATGCGGTGATGTCGAGAAAGCAGAGTTCATCCGCTCCCGCCGCATCGTAGGCTTTCGCCGCCTCGACCGGATCGCCGGCATCGATCAGATCAACGAAGTTCACGCCCTTGACCACACGGCCATCTTTCACGTCGAGGCAAGGAATAATGCGGGCTTTGAGGGTCATGCACGTGCCTCCTTCGCAGCCTTGATGAGGGCGAGCGCCTCGCTCGGGTCGATGCGACCGTCATAAAGCGCGCGGCCGGAAATCGCACCCTCGAGCTTTGCGGCATCCGGCTGCAGCATGCGCTTGATGTCGTCGATGGAGGCAAGGCCGCCGGAGGCGATGACCGGGATGGAGACGGCACTCGCCAGTTCCAGCGTCGAAGCCCAGTTGATGCCGGCCAGAATGCCATCGCGATCGATGTCGGTATAGATGATGGCTGCGACACCGGCACCTTCGAAACGTTTGGCAAGCTCGATCACACCGAGTTCGGAGGCCTCCGCCCAGCCTTCAACGGCAACCTTGCCGCCCTTGGCGTCGATGCCGACGGCGACCTGGCCGGGGAAACGTTTGCAAGCCTCAATGACCAGAACCGGATCGCGAACTGCCACCGTGCCGAGAATGACACGGGCAAGACCGCGGCTCAGCCAGGCCTCGATATGATCGAGCGTGCGGATGCCGCCGCCCAGCTGCACCGGGTTTTTCGTGGCTTTGAGAATGGCATCGACAGCCTCGCCATTCACGGTCTGGCCGGCAAAGGCGCCGTTGAGATCGACGACATGCAGCCATTCGAAGCCCTGATCCTCGAAGGCTTTCGCCTGCGCGCCGGGATCGGTATTGTAGACGGTTGCCTGGTCCATATCGCCGAGTTTCAGGCGCACGCACTCACCGTCTTTGAGATCGATTGCGGGGAAAAGAATCATGTCAGGGCTTCCAGCGCAGGAAATTTGAAATCAGGGCAAGGCCGAGCGTCTGGCTTTTTTCCGGGTGGAACTGCGCGCCCGCCATATTGTCGCGGCCGACAAAAGCCGTCATCGCGCCACCGTAATTGGTAGTGGCGATGACGTCTGCCGAATGCTTGGCCGCCAGATGATAGGAATGCACGAAATAGGCGTGCAACCCGTCAGCGCCTGTCTTGATGTCGTCGAACAGCGGGTGGGCGTGGCGGATTTCCAGCGTGTTCCAGCCGATCTGCGGAATCTTAAGGCCCGGATCGGACGGCGTCATTTCCACGACATCGCCTTCAATCCAGCCAAGGCCCTTGCTGACAGTCTTTTCCAGCCCGCGCGAGGACATGAGCTGCATGCCGACGCAGATGCCGAGGAAGGGATGGGCCTTTTTCTCCACGGCTTCGATGAGTGCGTCATGCATTCCGGGAACGGCGTCAAGACCGGCGCTGCAATCCGCATAGGCGCCGACACCCGGCAGCACGATGCGGTCCGCCGAGGCGACATGATCCGGCCTGTCGGTCAGGTCGATAGTTGCATCGATGCCGGCTTCGCGGGCGGCACGCTCGAAAGCTTTGGTGGCCGAACGCAGGTTGCCCGAACCGTAGTCGATAATCGCGACACGCATGTCAGCGCCTTCCATTCAAGTCGAAAAGAAACGATCCGGCGGGATCGTTGACGAAGTTTTTGCCGCCGCTCTTTTGCGGCGAAGGGGTCCAGACTGGCTGGGACAGCTGTTCTGTCACGCCAGGATTCTCGGATAGACCGGAGAAATATATGTCTTCGGCACTCGAAAGATCAGGGGCGGAAACGACTGACGTCAGCGTCCAGCCTTTGCGCATCAGGTGCCGGACGAGAAAATCGCGACCCTCCAGCGCCGTGATAATCCCGATGGCAAAATTGCACAGAATGCCGATTGGTTCGAATCCGGCTAACATCGAGGCCTGCCCGGCCGCGACGAGGGCGATGACGACGATAGCCGCCGCCAGCCACAGCCGGTTAATCGCAAGCCATAACCATGGCGCAATGAGAGCCAGCCAGACGAAACGATCGGCAATGAAGCGGGTCGTCTTGTGGTTCCTGTCCGGCCCGTTGGGGGCTTCCAGAACGAGATAGCTTGTCATGGGCTTCCTGACGCTTTGGCGTCAGGCCAGCATACCCTTCGTCGAGGGAACGCGGCCTGCCTGCCGGGGGTCGATCTCGGTTGCCGTACGAAGAACGCGGGCAACGGCCTTGAAGCACGTTTCGGCGATATGATGGTTGTTGGCGCCGTAATGGTTCAGGATATGCAGCGTAATGCCGGCATTCTGCGCGAGCGCCTGGAAGAACTCGCGCACCAGTTCGGTATCGAACGTGCCGATCTTCGGCGCGGAAAAATTGACGTTCCAGACCAGGAAGGGCCGGCCGGAAATATCGACGGCGGCCTTGGTCATCGTCTCGTCCATCGCAAGATCGAGCGAGGCGTAACGGGTAATGCCGCGCCGGTCGCCCAAGGCCTTGGCAATAGCCTGACCGATGGCGATGCCGGTATCTTCCACGGTGTGGTGGTCATCGATATGCAGGTCGCCCTGAACCTCGATGTCCATGTCTATAAGCGAATGGCGGCTCAACTGCTCCAGCATATGGTCGAAAAATCCCACGCCGGTGGAAATTTTCGATTTGCCGGTGCCGTCGATATCCACACGCACCGAAACCGAGGTTTCGTTGGTCTTGCGGATAATCTCGCCTTTACGTTCTGCCATTTTGGCCGCTCCGTGAAAATGTTGCCGTTCCTTATCAGCACGGGACACAAATATCCAGTTGTTCCATCGTCTTGGCCGACTTGCGGAAAACCCGGTGTGATCCCGATGATTGCAATCGGAAAAACCAGACTTACATAGAACCCGAAAAGGGCCGCAACCCGGCCCGTTAACCCCAGGCCCGGCAGGGCAGACAGGTGTTTGATGACAACAATCATTACAGTCAGAAAGGGCGGCAAGGTCGTCATGGCTGGCGACGGGCAGGTAAGCCTTGGCCAGACCGTCATGAAGGGCAATGCCCGCAAGGTTCGCCGTATCGGCAAGGGTGAGGTGATTGCCGGTTTTGCCGGCGCGACGGCGGATGCTTTTACATTGCTCGACCGTCTCGAAAAGAAACTCGAGCAATATCCCGGCCAGTTGATGCGCGCAGCCGTGGAGCTCGCGAAGGACTGGCGCACGGATAAATATCTGCGCAATCTCGAAGCGATGATGCTGGTGGCTGACAAATCGACCACGCTCGCCATCACCGGCAATGGTGATGTGCTGGAACCGGAACATGGCACAATCGCCATCGGCTCCGGCGGCAACTATGCCTTCGCAGCCGCCCGCGCCATGATGGATACGGACAAATCGGCTGAAGAGGTGGCGCGCCAGTCGCTCGATATCGCCGCCGATATCTGCGTTTATACCAACCACAGTCTCGTCGTCGAAACCCTCGACGCCGAATAAGCCTGTTTCTCACACCATTTCTCACCAAAGGGTCCTGTGGGCCGGGCCGGAATGGCCGGCCGGAACAGGAAAGCCGAGAGGATAGAATGACCACTTTTTCTCCCCGGGAAATCGTCTCGGAACTCGACCGCCACATCATCGGCCAGCATGATGCCAAACGTGCGGTCGCAATTGCGCTGCGCAACCGCTGGCGTCGCCAGCAGCTCGATGAGAGCCTGCGCGACGAAGTCATGCCGAAAAATATTCTGATGATCGGGCCGACCGGTGTCGGCAAGACGGAGATTTCGCGCCGTCTCGCGAAGCTCGCCGGCGCGCCCTTTATCAAGGTCGAAGCCACGAAGTTCACCGAAGTAGGCTATGTCGGCCGCGACGTCGAACAGATCATCCGCGATCTGGTCGAGATCGGCATCGGCCTCGTGCGCGAAAAGAAGCGCGCCGAAGTGCAGGCCAAGGCGCATCAGAGCGCCGAAGAGCGCGTGCTTGACGCACTGGTGGGCGCAACGGCATCGCCGGGCACCCGTGAGAACTTCCGCAAGAAGCTGCGCGACGGCGAATTGGACGACAAGGAAATCGATATCGAAGTGACCGATAGCGGCTCGGGCATGCCCGGTTTCGAAATTCCCGGCATGCCGGGCGCCAATATCGGCGTGCTCAACCTGTCGGAAATGTTCGGCAAGGCCATGGGCGGACGCACCAAGAAGGTGCGCACGACAGTGTCCAAATCCTATGCCGATCTTATCCGCGACGAATCCGACAAGCTGCTCGACAATGAAATGATCCAGCGCGAGGCGGTGAAATCGGTCGAAAATGACGGCATTGTCTTCCTTGACGAGATTGACAAGATCGCCGCCCGCGATGGCGGCATGGGCGCCGGCGTGTCCCGCGAAGGTGTGCAGCGCGATTTGCTGCCGCTTGTCGAAGGCACGACGGTTTCGACGAAATACGGGCCTGTCAAAACCGACCACGTTCTCTTCATCGCCTCGGGCGCCTTCCATGTGGCAAAGCCTTCGGACCTCCTTCCCGAACTTCAGGGCCGCCTGCCGATCCGCGTCGAGCTGAAGCCGCTGACGAAGGAGGATTTCCGCCGTATCCTGACCGAGACGGAAGCAAGCCTCATCCGCCAGTATAAGGCGCTGATGGCAACGGAAGAACTCGATCTCGATTTCACCGATGACGCCATCGATGCGCTGGCCGATGTCGCCGTTCATCTCAACTCGTCGGTCGAGAACATCGGTGCGCGCCGTCTGCAAACGGTGATGGAGCGTGTTCTGGACGAGATTTCCTTCAACGCACCGGACCGTGGTGGCTCCGCCGTCAAGATCGATCAGGAATACGTGAAAAAACATGTCGGCGATCTCGCCGCCGATACGGATTTGTCGCGTTACATTCTCTAAAGATTTAAGCGAGACCGAAAGAAGAGTGCGGCCATATTTGCCGCACTCTTTTATTTTATCCGCCTTGTCTCGCATTCAGCCCGCATTTTGTTTATGGGAAGGGCTGCATTCCGGTTGGAACCGCTTTCGTGGAATGGTCCGGTTTTCCCAGCACCTTTCGCTGGCGGAAGCCGCAGGCTTGAGAAAAGGCATTCGCTCGTGCGCAAAACTCTTCTGGCATTTGCCGCTGCTTTGACGTTCACCGTCACCGCGTCTTCTTACGTCGAAGCCGCGACGGTCGTTCCGCCAGGCAATCGCAATGCCGAACAGCCCGGCGTTCCCGGCGCTTCTGCAAAAAGAACAAAAGCGTCCAACACCTCTTTCGAGCGCAAATACCAGAAGGTCATCGACCTCTTGTCCTCCGACAAAGCTCTAATCGCCAAGATCAAGTCGACGGCCGGGCGCTACGGCATCGATCCGATCCATATGATCGGCGCGATCGTTGGCGAACATACCTATAATGTCGACGCTTATGACCGACTGCAGTCCTATTACGTCAAGGCTGCTTCTTATGCGGGCAACAGCTTTCGTTTCGGCTACAAGGACGAAACCATCGCGCAGTTCCTCACGCATTCGCAATTTGCAAAATGCCAGTCGAAAAGGGATTCCTACAGCCTCTGGAACTGTCGGGAAGATGTCTGGGAAGACAACTTCCGCGGCAGGACGGTTGATGGCGTCGCCTACCCGAACAATCGCTTCAGCGCCGTGTTTTTCCAGCCCTTCTATGCCGGCCAGACCTTCGGCCTCGGTCAGATCAACCCGCTGACGGCGCTGATGTTGTCCGATATGGTGTCGAGAACGTCCGGCTATGAGAAGCTGGATGAGAACGACGCCGCTGCCGTCTATACCGCCATCATGGACCCTGACCGGTCGCTCGCTTTCATGGCGGCGTCCATCCGCAAGTCTATCGACGACTATAGATCGATTGCCGACATGGATATTTCGAAGAATCCGGGTGTGACCTCGACGCTTTATAATGTCGGCGGATCTCAGCAGCGCGCTACCATCCTTGCCCAGAAAAATCGCCAGCGCGCTTCAGGCGGGGAGCAGCCTCTGTTGCCGGAAGAAAATTATTATGGCTGGCTGGTGAATGATCGCATCAAGGATCTGCAGGCGCTTTTGTAGAAAAAGGCGACGATCGCCCACATTGTTTCCAAAATGGAAATAATATTTGGCTGTCCGCCGCAATTGACGAGCGACCGCCTCCGCGTCCAATCTGTGCCTTCAGAATAAAGGAGGCGCATGTGAGCCGCACGAATAAATTCGGTCTTTCCATCGATGACAGGCTTTATGCCTTTTTGACAGACGATGTTCTGCCAGGCACGGGTCTGGACAACGAAGCGTTCTTTGAAGGTTTTTCGACCATTGTTCACGAGCTTTCTCCGAAGAACCGCGAATTGCTTGCAAAGCGCGACGCCCTGCAGGAAAAGCTGGATGGCTGGTATCGGCAGAATGGCGCGCCGGCAGACTTTGACGCCTATGAGGGCTTTCTGAAGGACATCGGCTATCTGCTGCCGGAAGGCCCGGGCTTCCAGGTGGAAACCAGCAATGTCGACCCAGAAATAGCTGCCGTTGCCGGCCCGCAGCTCGTCGTTCCGGTCATGAATGCGCGCTATGCGCTGAATGCGGCCAATGCCCGCTGGGGTTCGCTTTATGATGCGCTTTATGGCACGGATGCCATTTCTGACGCCGACGGTGCGGAGAAGGGCAGGGGGTACAATCCGAAGCGCGGTGAAAAGGTCATTGCCTGGGCGCGAAATTTCCTCGATGAATCCGCTCCGCTGGAGACGGGAAGCTGGTCCGAGGTGACCGGTTTCAAGACCGAGGATGGCCTGTTGCAGCTTGCCATCGGCGACGCCAGGACTGGCCTCAAGGATGCAGCCCAGTTCAAGGGTTTCAGCGGCGAAGCGGCAAAGCCTGCAACGATCCTGCTCGGCAAGAATGGTTTGCACACCGAAATCGTCATCGATCCCACGACCGAAATCGGCAAGGGTGACAAGGCGGGAATCTCAGATGTCATTCTCGAATCCGCCCTCACGACCATCATGGATTGTGAGGATTCGGTTGCCGCCGTCGACGCCGAAGACAAGGTGCTGGTTTATGGCAACTGGCTTGGCCTGATGCGCGGTGACCTGACTGAAGAAGTATCAAAGGGCGGCAAGACCTTCACCCGCAGCCTAAACCCGGATCGCTATTACGCCGCTCCCAATGGCTCTGCGCTTACACTGCCGGGTCGGTCCCTGATGCTGGTGCGCAATGTCGGTCATCTCATGACCAATCCGGCGATCCTCGACAGGGAGGGCCGCGAGGTGCCGGAAGGCATCATGGATGCTGTCGTCACGGCGCTGATCGCCCTTTATGATGTCGGTCCATCCGGGCGGCGTCAGAATTCCCGCGCCGGCTCGATGTATGTCGTCAAGCCGAAGATGCACGGGCCGGAGGAAGTGGCCTTCGCCAACGAAATCTTCAGCCGGGTCGAACAGCTTGTCGGCATGGCGCCGAACACCATGAAAATGGGCATCATGGATGAGGAGCGCCGCACCACGGTCAACCTCAAGGAAAGCATCCGCGCCGCAAAGGATCGCGTCGTCTTCATCAATACGGGCTTTCTCGACCGCACGGGCGACGAAATCCACACCTCGATGGAAGCAGGTCCGATGATCCGCAAGGGCGATATGAAGCAGGCGGCGTGGATCGCCGCTTACGAGAACTGGAACGTTGATATCGGCCTCGAATGTGGCCTTTCCGGCCATGCGCAGATCGGCAAGGGCATGTGGGCCATGCCGGATCTGATGGCGGCCATGCTGGAGCAGAAGATCGCGCACCCCAAGGCTGGCGCCAATACCGCCTGGGTGCCTTCGCCGACGGCGGCGACTCTGCACGCCACGCACTATCACAAGGTCGATGTCGCTTCGGTGCAGGAGGGGTTGAAAAGCCGCGGCCGTGCAAAGCTCTCCGATATTCTGTCGGTGCCGGTCGCGCCGCGTCCCAATTGGACACCGGAAGAAATCCAGCGCGAACTCGACAACAATGCGCAGGGTATTCTCGGCTATGTCGTGCGCTGGGTCGATCAGGGCGTCGGCTGCTCCAAGGTGCCCGATATCAACGATATCGGGCTGATGGAGGACCGCGCCACGCTTCGAATTTCCGCGCAGCACATGGCGAACTGGCTGCGCCATGGTGTGGTGACAGAGGGGCAGATCGTCGAGACCATGAAGCGCATGGCTGCCGTGGTCGATACGCAGAATGCGGGTGATCCGGCCTATCTGCCGATGGCATCCGACTTCGATGGATCGGTGGCATTTCAGGCGGCTGTCGAACTGGTGCTGAAGGGTCGCGAACAGCCTAATGGTTACACCGAACCTGTTCTGCACCGCCGTCGTCTGGAACTGAAGGCCAAACAGGCAGCCTGAAACCGTCAGCAGTCCTGAGAAACAAAAAAGCCGCCGGGGATATCCACGGCGGCTTTTTCTTATCCGGTATCTGATCTTTACTGGATAACGACCACTTTCGTGCTGCGTCCGGGACGGACGCGGCTATAGAGATCGATCACATCCTGGTTGATCATGCGGATGCAGCCGGAAGAGGCCGCGGTGCCGATAGAAGCCCACTCGGGCGAACCGTGGATGCGGAACAGCGTGTCCTGTCCCTTTTCGTTGAAGAGATACATGGCGCGCGCGCCGAGCGGGTTGGAAAGGCCCGGGCCCATGCCGGCCTCGACATATTTCGCCACTTCCGGCTTGCGGTCGGCCATTTCCTTCGGCGGATGCCACATCGGCCATTCCTGCTTCCAAGCGACATAGGCTTCACCGGCCCAGGCAAAACCCGCCTTGCCGACGCCGATGCCGTAACGAACCGCACGGTTGCCGGACAGGATGTAATAGAGGTAGCGATCGCGCGTATTGACGATGATGGTGCCAGGGCGCTCCGAAGTCTGGAACTCGACGATCTGGCGACGGTACTTCTCATTCACGCGATTGATCGGAATGGCCGGCAGCGCATAGCCCGCATCGGTCACGGGACCGTACACATCGTTGAAGATCTGGACCGTTTCGACCTTCGCCGGAACGGGATCGGCAACCGGTACTGACGCTGCGATCTTGCCGGAGGTCGGAGTGGAGGATTGGGAGGTCGTTTCGGCGCAGCCGGCCAGAGCCAGTGCTGCCGTCAGACCGAGTGCGGTCAATGGGGTACGGATGCGCATGTTGTTCTCGCGGAAAATTCGCCAAATTGTGCGAAGGAGTAGGCTTAATTGGATAAATCGGTTATTTTCCATTCAGCCGCTCTTGGCAAGCCGTTGCGCCGCCGCGAGGTGGTTGCGCCTTTAATATTGCCGGTTGATTGCCTTTTTGCAACAATGGGCCAAACGCTTCAGCAGCCTTTATCCATGACTATTCTTTCCGTTACCAACAATAATCCGTTAATCGACGGCCGCCAGTCGGACAAGGCGATGCTGGTGCGCCGCGGCGTTCAGGTGCTTCTGCACGAAATGCGCCATTCGGTGCTGCCGGAGTTGCCGCTTGCAAGCGGGCGACGGGCCGATCTCATCAGTCTGTCGGTCAAGGGTGAAATCTGGATCATCGAAATCAAATCCTCCATCGAGGATTTCCGTGTGGATCGCAAATGGCCGGACTATCGCCTGCATTGCGACCGACTGTTCTTCGCCACCCATCCAGAGGTTCCGACCGATATATTCCCGGAGGAATGCGGGCTGATCCTGTCGGATGGATATGGTGCCCACGTGCTGCGCGATGCGCCGGAACATAAATTGCCGCCGGCGACCCGCAAATCGGTGATGTTGGATTTTTCGAGAACCGCTGCGACCCGGCTGATGCTGGCGGAATGGACAACCGGGCGCAGCTTCGGCGAATAATACCGTTACTTTGGGGCACGTTTCGCGAGAATGCGCTGCAAGGTGCGCCGATGCATGTTGAGCCGGCGCGCTGTTTCCGAAACGTTTCGCTCGCACATTTCATAAACGCGCTGAATATGCTCCCACCGAACCCGGTCTGCCGACATGGGATTTTCGGGAACTTCGGTCTTTTCACCCTTGCGCTGCGTCAGCGCATTGAACACATCGTCCGCATCGGCGGGCTTTGCCAGATAGTCCAGCGCTCCGAGTTTCACGGCGGTAACGGCGGTTGCAATATTGCCATAGCCGGTCAGAACCACGATCTGCGTATCGTCCCGGTTCTGCCTGATTGCCTCGATGACTTCCAGACCGTTGCCATCCGCAAGCCTCAGATCGACCACCGCATACTTCGGCGGCGCAGCCCTGGAGCGGGCAATGCCGTCGCTCACCGTCTCGGCCGTATCGACGGCAAAGCCGCGTGTTTCCATTGCCCGGGCAAGCCGGCGCAAAAACGGGCCGTCATCATCGACAATCAGCAGCGATCTGTCGGGTCCGATCGGATCGCCGTCGTCCGTTGGCGCGCTGGTAGAGTTGTTCTCGTCGTCTGTCTTCATGTTTGCGGCCTTCCGGCAACTTCGTCGGCTTTGTTTTCTTCTTCTTATCGCCGCTTCAACGTGGATGGTAAAGTCAACGGCTTCTTTTATCGTCCATAAGCGCTCGAGGCCAGACGATTGTCACCCTTGCTCCCTTTTCGCTTGTGCCACGATTTTCAAAAGTGACACTGGCGCCGGAGCGCTCCAGCAGGGTCTTGGCGATGAAAAGCCCAAGCCCGAGCCCGCCCGCCCGTGTGTCGTTGTGACGTTCGGTCACATAGGGTTCGCCGATGCGCGCAAGCACGTCATGGGCGTAACCCGGCCCGTCGTCTTCAATGATGACGGCGACGTTCTGCTGATCGTAATCCACGGTTACGGTCACCTTTTCCCGCGCATAATCCACGCCGTTTTCAATGAGGTTGCCAAGACCGTAGATGATACCGGCATTGCGGATACCGACAGGTTCGTCGGCGCGATTGTTCTTTTCAACGAGTTCGAGGCGGATGCCGAATTCCCGGTGCGGCGCCATCACCTCCTCGATCAGCGAGGAGAGCGGCAGGCGGCGCATATGTTCTTCGTTGTCGGTGGAAAGAGAGGTGAGCCGGCGCAGAATATCGCGGCATCTTTCGCTCTGGCTGCGCAGCAGCGCTATATCTTCGCCAAATTTTTCGTCGTGTCCAAGTTCCCGCTCCATCTCCTTCGCGACAACGCTGATTGTTGCGAGCGGCGTGCCGAGCTCGTGCGCCGCCGCCGCCGCCAGCCCGTCCAGCTGCGAGAGATGTTTTTCCCGCTCCAGCACCAGCTCCGTTGCAGCCAGCGCATCCGCCAGCTGGTTTGCCTCATGCGAAACGCGATAGGCATAAAAGGCCGCAAAAGAGGTTGTGGCGATGATCGCGACCCAGGTGCCGACATGCAGCAGAAGCTGGATCGGCAAAACCTCGCCGGGATACCACGGAACCGGAAAGGGTGAAAAGGCGATTGCGGTCGAGCAGATGATGGCAAAGCCAAGAAGAATAAGCGAATGCCGTAACGGCTGGGAGGCAAACGCAATGATGACCTGCACGCAGATCAGCGGCGCGAAGGGATTGGAAAGTCCGCCGGTGATGTAAATGAGCGCCGTCAATTGCAGCAGGTCGAAGGCCAGAAGCAATGTCGCTTCCCAGGGCTCCAGACGATAGGTGGAGGGAAAACGAGCGGTGAGAAACAGATTTGCAAGAGCCAGCGCCGCAATCAATAGGCTGCAGGCCAAAAGCGGCAGGGGAAAATTGAATCCGAAGGCGACAAGCAGGATCGTCGCCGTCTGTCCCGCAACCGCCAGCCAGCGCAGCCAGACGATTGTCTGCAACCTTATCCTGCGGCTGGCGCGGCCGAGCCTCGTGGTTTCGATAGAATGGCCAGCCACCGTCATCTCCTTTACCCTGTCCCTCATCATCACGTCCCGCGCGGTTTCGCGCGGCTAGTCGGCAGGGCCGATGCCGGGTCCTCCGGCCATGGATGGCGTGGATAACGCCCGCGCATATCCGCCCGCACATCCTTCCAGGACCCCGACCAGAAGCCCGGAAGATCGCGTGTCGTCTGTATCGGCCTGTGCGCCGGCGAGGTCAATTCCAAGAGCAGCGGCAACCGCCCCTGCGCAATGGTCGGGTGAGCTCTCAAGCCGAAAAGTTCCTGCACGCGAATGGAAAGCGTCGGTTCGCTGGCGTCGTAACGGATGGGATGCCGCTGGCCCGTCGGTGCTTCGAAATGCGTCGGCGCCAACTTGGCGAGATCGCGCGCTACCTCATGCGGCACCAGAGACAGGATCCCTTCGGAGAGGCTGCCGGGTCGAATGTCCTGCAGGCTACGCGCGCCGTTCTGAAAAGGGACGAACCACTCTTCCAGCCGCGAAAGCAACGCCTCTTCGCTGACATCTGGCCAGGGCTCCCCGATACTGGCGTTCAGAAAACCGATCCTGTCGCGCAACTGCAGCGTCTCTTTCGAAAAAGGAAGGATGCCGATGCCGAATTCCCGAACGCCATTGGCGAGCGCCTGTGCCGCCTGTTCACCCTCGGGACGGGGGAGGGGTGTCTCATCGAGGATGATGGCGCCAAGCCGTGTCACCTTTCGCGCGCGGGCCTGGCCGCTCGCCTTGTCGAAAAGCAGCTGGTCCTGCTGAACGATGAGGTGCGGCATTCGCTCCTCCATATCGGTCCTGTCTATGCCTGCCGCGGCAAGGATGCGCGGCTGCGCCGCTCGTCCGGTAATATCGGCAACCACCAGCATTTTGCTCGCCGCCAGCCGTTCTGTCTCTGCAAGCTCTGCGCCACGCCCGTTGGCCATCACATACCGTCCCCGCGCGCCGCGCTGAAGCGCGATCCTGTCCGGATAGGCGTGCAGCAGCAGCGGACCGGCCCCGCTCGGCAATTCGGCTGCCGCCGTTTTGTCGCCGATCGCGTCAAACAGCCTCGATGCCAGCTTGCGCGCCGCCTGCGCCCTTTCGCTCCTGTCGGAAAGAAAGCGCCGCAGCCTTTCATCTAGATCGATGTCGTTTCCGCCGAGCCCCTGTTCCGTCAGCATGACGGCGAGCATCGCCGCCTTCTTCCCCGCGCCTTCGCTTGCCGCCGCAATCACCATGGCCGCCAGCCGTGGCGGCAACGAAAGGCCGCGCATCAAATGGCCGCGCTGCGTCAGCGCTCCGACTTTGTCGAGCGCGCCCAGATTTTTGAGAAGCGCCATCGATTCTTTAAGTGCGGCTTCGGGGGGCATATCCAGAAAGGCAAGAGAAGAGGGATCCTGAACACCCCAATGGGCGAGATCGAGCACAAGGCCGGCAAGATCGCTTGCCAGAATTTGCGGTGGCGTGAAGGCGTGGAGCGCCGCCGTCTGCCCCGGATGCCACAGGCGGATCGCAACACCGGGTTCCGTTCGCCCGGCGCGTCCCGCCCGCTGGTCGGCGGAAGCGCGCGACACCCGCAACGTCTCCAGCCTCGTGATTCCCGTTGCGGGCTCGAAGACAGGTAGTCGCTGCAATCCGCTGTCGATCACCACACGCACGCCATCGATGGTAATCGAGGTCTCCGCAATCGAGGTGGCAAGCACGATCTTGCGTCGTCCGGCCGGCGCCGGCTTTATCGCCGCATCCTGCTCCTTCTGCGAAAGGTTGCCGTAAAGCGGGATGATATCCGTATCTGCGGGAAAACGTCCCTCCAGCCGTACGGCCGTTCGGGTAATTTCCGACTGTCCCGGCAGAAAGGCGAGGATGGAGCCGTTTTCCGACCCATGGACCTCAGTGATCGCCTTGGTAACTTTCTCTTCAATCGGCACGCCCTGCCAACGATCCTCATAACGGACGTCGATTGGAAACGTCCGCCCAAGGCTCTGAATGATCGGGGCGTCTGCCATGAGCGTGCTGATGCGTTCGACATCGAGCGTGGCGGACATGACGAGGATACGCAGATCGTCGCGCAACCCACCCTGCACATCAAGCGCTAGCGCCAGTCCGAAATCGCCGTCGAGCGAACGCTCGTGAAACTCGTCGAAAATCACCGTCGAAACGCCGGCAAGTTCAGGATCGTCCAGGACCATGCGGGCAAACACGCCTTCGGTCACCACTTCGACGCGTGTTTTCGAGGAGATGCGATTGTCGAGCCGCATGCGGTAGCCGACGGTTTGCCCGACATCCTCGTGAAGCAGTTCGGCCATGCGCCCGGCTGCGGCACGCGCGGCGAGCCGGCGCGGTTCGAGAAGAATGATCTTGCCGTCACCCCGCCAGTCCTGCTGCAAAAGATGAAGCGGCACCAGCGTCGTTTTACCCGCGCCCGGTGGAGCCGAAAGAACTGCGCGCTTCGCCCCGGCCAGAGCCTCGGCGATATCGCCGAGAACGGCACTCACGGGAAGTTCGGGCAACTCGGTCTTTATAGGAACGGGCATTCTAGTCATGCAAACAGGCCTGCGGCTCTGGGGTGGTGTTTAAGCGTCTCATATGCCGTTTCTAATGCACCGTCCCGCACTTTGACAGCCGTATGTAAGGAGCAGGCAAATGCTCCGTCGTTAAAGTCACGGTTCCTTGCGCGCTATTTGCAGTCAAGACCGGAGAAGCAGGCATTGGGCGCGTGGCGAAATGTCGGAAGATTCCGTCTCTTTCGCTTGTTTTCGCTTCGCTTCACGAAACTACCTAATAAAATCAATAGTTTGATAAAAATGTCAGTTTTTTGACGATAGGTGTGTTGACTTGTTTGGTGTGGTTCTCTTATAAGTCCGCTCACTGAACGAGGGCGGCGGCGCTGCTGGCGACGAAGTCTTTCGTTCTAAATAAATCAAGAAGATGAGCTGAATGCTTGTTTGTTTCCGGGGTTTTGAGCCTTGGGGGATTGATTGATTGACTGCTTAGTGTGGTCTGTTTTTTGACAATT